>JACOSX010000043.1 GCA_016178625.1 Ignavibacteria bacterium | reverse complement strand
TCGATGTCGTTACTGGAACTCGCGCAGCTGAGGAATATCCGGGCGCTCTTGTGTCCCAATGATGAATTAACAAAATTCATATCGTACCAACTGGCAGCGTAGCCTCTGAAACGTTTTACACAGAAAAAAGGACTTGACCGCCTTTGGCGGCACAACCTCAAGATTCACAATAGAGGCCTGGGTAAATGTGAATAGTCTGAATGGAAACACATGTAACTGCAGCAACACCATCTTTAGAAATCGACAACACGTGTACGATGTGTATCTGACCCTTACCAATGACGGGCGGATTCATTGCAATATTCAAAATGAACCAGTATCATACACTTTGATCTCCAGAACAAGACTCAACCTTCACACGTGGTATCACGTCGCATTCACTTGCGATGAAAGTGTGATGAAAATTTATGTGAACGGAATCCTCGATACCGCTCGAGCGGGACCAGAAAGCCATGATTGGTCAATTAACTACATTACGACCTCGATCGGGAGTAATACTGCAGATGGATCAGATTGGGCGTTCAACGGTATCATCGATGAACTTCGTATCTCAAATAAGGCGCGCGTAGCGAGTGAGTTCAATGTACGAAGACATGTGACGATTGATATAAAGCCGGGCAGTTATCCGAACAGCATCAACTGCAGCAACCTGAACGGGATTATTCCTGTTGCTATCCTAACAACCCCAGACTTTGACGCTTCAAGAATAGATCATACTACTGTTACCTTCGGTCCCACCAAAGCTAAAGAAATCCATTACAGTAATGGCTTACCTATTAGGCATGAGGAGGATGTGGATGGTGACGGAGATATGGACTTGGTCTTGCACTTCAAGTTCAGCGACACAGGGATTGTCTGTGGCGATTCGACCGCGACACTCCTGGGTGAGACCTATTCCGGGGAAAAAATTCTTGGCTCGGATAACATTCGAACGATTGAAGGAGCTCGAAAAATACTTCCATCGAGGGTGCAAAATCCTCTCTCTGCGATCCCAAAAGCGTTCACACTCAATCCGAATTACCCCAATCCATTTAATCCGACCACAGCGATCAGATATCAAATCCCAGTTAACAGTAATGTAACGCTCAAGATCTTTAATATTCTTGGACAAGAAATCAAGACACTGATCAACGAGATGCAAAACGCAGGAGATAAATCAGTCGAATGGAACTCAACAAACAATTCCAGAGCTTCCGTTGCCTCCGGCGTCTACTTCTACCGCCTCGAAGCGGTGGATGTTAGGAATCCAACCAATAGATTCATAAAGGCGAGGAAGATGGTGTTGGTCAGGTAGTGGCGGAGTGGGATGTGAGATATGAGTGCAAAAAAAGAAGAGATCTTTAGTTTGGATTAGATGAAACCAAACGACCCCGCTGCGTCGGCCGGCGCGGCGGGTCCTCCTTCATTGTCGACTTAAGTTCACCTCGTCAATTCCCCTCAGTAGCTTCAGAATAGGTCAGTGTAATGCTTCTTAGTCGAACACATAACTCTCCTTGAATCCGCTTCATTGACGCTCCAGAACATTTTTTCCTTTTGCCTTTTTCATTTTGCATTGTATTTCCTATTGCATTTTCCCTCCAAATTCCTTATCATTATTCCCACCATGTCGTTATCGAGATGACCACGGAAGACTCCACGGAAAAAGTTGTTGTCACCAACCGGAAAGCTCTGCACGATTACTTCATCATCGATCGGTACGAAACAGGCATCGTTCTCAAAGGGACAGAAGTCAAGTCGTTGCGACAAGGCTCTGCAAATCTTCAGGACGGCTACGCCATGATTCGGAATGGCGAAGTGTGGCTGATTGGCTTGCACATCAGCCCGTTCGAGAAGGGCAATATCAATAACCATGATCCCAAGCGCGACCGGAAACTGCTGATGCACAAGCAAGAGATTCGCAGGCTTGTCGGCAAGATCAATGAAAAAGGGTTAACGCTTGTGCCATTACGGTTGTATTTCAAGAACAACATCGCTAAACTGGAATTAGGTCTCGCCCGCGGAAAAAAGTCGTACGACAAGCGGGAGGCTATTATGAAGAGAGATGTCGAGCGCCAACTACGCCGTGACTTTGCACGATGACATGTCTAAGAAATTATTGACAACTCATTATTCTATCACCTAAGGAGAGTAAGACGTGTACGTACCAACGAGGATGTTCTTCACGAAGGGCGTAGGTCGCCACAAGGACTACCTGCAATCATTCGAGCTCGCACTTCGCGATGCGAAGATCGAAAAGTGTAATCTCGTAACCGTGTCGAGTATCTACCCACCCGGGTGCAAGCGCATTCCGCCGGAGGAAGGACTAAAATCGCTTCAGCCCGGACAGATCACATTTTCGGTGATGGCGCGGAACGCCACAAACGAACCCAATCGACTCATCGCAGCATCCATAGGAGTCGCTACTCCGGCTGATAACTCACAATACGGATATCTTTCTGAGCATCATCCGTTCGGAGAGACGGATGAGAAAGCGGGTGAATATGCCGAAGATCTTGCCGCGACGATGCTGGCAACAACGCTCGGTGTGGAATTCGATCCGGATGTCGCATGGGATGAACGAGAAAAGATCTTCAAGATGAGCGGCAAGATCGTTAAAACCTACAACGTTACACAATCGGCAGAGGGTGATAAGAACGGACTCTGGACAACAGTAATCGCGAGCGCCATCCTCCTCCCGTAATTTCATTCGCCCTTCGGAATGAACTGCCCCGCCGCAAGCGGCGGGGAACTAACCCCAGAGAGATTAGACAAGTGGTGAACAAAAAGTCGAAGGTCACTGAATAGTAGATGAACCGCCTCCCAAGCAATTCTTTACTCTCAATGCCTTCGACTTAAACTTATTGGCTCACCTTTCAATCTCGTCATCGATGACACAACGAGGTTACTTCTGTGCTGGTAATTTGGAGGATTGAATTCTTTCCCCGCAGGTGATGCTCTGACAAATATAAGTAATCAAAAAGAATTTGTCAAGGAAATTCTTACGATATGAAAAAATAATTTTGATGGCGTGCCCTTCGTGAGCCGAAGACGAAGAGCGGTACGAGTAAGAGGGGTATTAGCAATGAAGGGGGTTTATCCCGAATTCCCAGATCTGATTAGATTCTTATAGATGTTGAAGATTCTTAGAGTGTTCTCCACATAGGTTTCAGTTTGGCGCGAGCTTCCAAAATAACCGCTTCGGGGTTTACCATTGTTCCAGACTGACTTATGAAGTGAATAATATCTCTTCGATAGCAACGGCAGAACATTCTGAATGGTAGACCAATGGTGTGGATTCTCACCCATGTACGCTGCTAATTCTTGGGCATCGTAGACCCTCATTGGACCTGCGTTATAGGCAGCAAGGGCAAAACAAATTCGGTCTTCGGGTTCGCAGTCTTTAAAGAGTTCCAAAAGCTGGGCGAAATAATAAATTCCGGCTTTCAAATTCTCTCTGTGTGGCTGAGTGCCGTCAAGCTCAAGAACTTCACTGATTTCAGCGTTCGTGACCGGCATGAGTTGCATGAAACCTATTGCACCGCGATCACTTCGAGCATCCGAATTGAATTGAGATTCTTGTTTAATGATCGCGAGAATCAATCGAAAATCGACCCCATACTCAGCCGAGAACTGCTTAACAAACCCGAAGCCTTCAAATCGGAGCTCGCCGAGTATTTCATCCTTCTCTGCCGTCGGAGTCAGGTTTTGAATCAGTGAAGAGTCGCATACACATAGTTTCGACCCATTCTCAGGCAACGATACAAAACCATCTAAGACAATGAACGATAATGCACTGATAAGAATAACAAAGCCGGTAATTCGGCACGTTTTTGATTTCACTTGGGGATCCTTTGGATGATAAGTTACCTAAATATATCCAGTAACTACATGAAGATCAAGAACTTACGATAACTTAATGGGTAAATCAAGAACCATGGAATTCACGTTAATCAAAAACAGAGAAAATTAAGGTGCTTCCCATCACTCACTTGTTAAGACGCTTCTCGATATCAGAAATCTTATCCAACCGCTTTTGATGCCTGCCCCCTCCGAAATTTGTTTCGAGCCATACTGTTACAATTCCTTTTGCCAACTCGACGCCGAGAGTTTTTCCACCAAGGGTCAAGACATTGGCATTGTTATGCTCGCGGCTACTCCGGGCAGAGAATTCATCGTAACAACAGGCAGCGCGGATTCCTTGTACTTTGTTCGCCACGATCGCGGATGCAATTCCAACCGAATCAATCATGATTCCTCTTGAGGCTTCACCGAGAGAAACCATCCGCGCAACGGCATAGGCAAAGTCAGGGTAGTCACATGGTTCCTCAGAATAGGTTCCAAGATCAACTACGTTGTGACTGTGGGTTCCCAGAAAACGCTTTAGCGCTTCTTTCAACTGGAAGCCGCCATGGTCGCTTCCAATGGCAAGGATTTCTTTTTGTCCAGCTTGACTCGGTGGACGGGAGGGGGGGATATTCTGTGGTTCCGGTGTCAGTTTCTTCTCAAGTTTTACACCGAGTTGTTTAGCGCGATCCTTAGCAGCATCAGTAATGATCACACCTTCCTCAAGGCGAATGATCTTCTCTCCACGTTTCGCGGCTTCGAGAATATCCTGTTCGGAAATCAGTTTTTTAGACATCCGTAGCTCCAGGGGTCACGGTTTTCTCATCAACGTTGTGTCACCAAGATCGATGACTTCCAATCGCACATTCGCTGTGCCGGAACCGATCAGCTCGAGCGTCTTAGCGGCGGCAAGTGATAAATCGATGATGCGGTTATCCTTAAACGGACCACGATCATTAATGCGCACGACGACCGATTTTCCCGTCGAAGTATTGATTACTCGTACGTGTGAATTGAACGGCAGCGTGCGATGTGCCGCAGTCATTTGATTCATGTCGTACGTTTCACCGTTCGATGTTTTCCGACCGTTGAACTCTTCCGCATAATACGATGCAACACCCTCCTCATTCATCGAAAATGCTCCATCGGTATCGGGAGTGTGCTTCGCTGACGTGAAGCGGGGCGAGGATACACACCCGATGATAGAACAGGCCATGGCGATGATTCCGATATTCCGGTAGACGGCGCTCATCAGAGAAAATCAGGCATTTGCTTCCGGCGAAGGTAATCGACAACTTCTTTCACTTCTTGCGACCGACCTTGTTTACAGACAAGTACGGCGTTTTCCGTCGCGATCACGATGAGGTCTTCAACGCCAATCGTCGCGACAAACTTGTCACCGGAATACACGAGCGTATTGGTCGTATCCTGCAAGAATCCTTTTCCGGTCAGACTATTGCCGTACTCATCTTTGCCGGAGATGCGATAGACTTCGTCCCACGAACCAACATCGCTCCAACCAAAATTCCCTTTGAGGACATACACTTCCTTGGCTTTCTCCATCACACCGTAATCAACAGAGATGCTACGGATTGTTCGATAGGCAGTCTCGACGACATGGTCGTACTTCTCATCGTCAATAGAATCTTCGACCTTCATGAGTTCTTTGTGCATCTCAGGCAACAGTCGCTGTATTTCCTGCATGATCGTATCGACGCGCCAGATGAACATCCCGCTGTTCCAAAGAAAATCGCCACTCTTGATAAACTGTTCGGCAGTCGAGAGATTTGGCTTCTCGGCAAATGTTTTCACTTTGTAGACACCGCGGGAGAAGTACGGATTCGATCCTTTGTCCTCATCGATTACCTGAATGTAGCCGTAGGCAGTTTCGGGGCGCGTTGGCTGGATTCCTACCGTAATCATTTTGCCAGACTCGTCGGCAACCTGGATGGCAAGATTCAGGATTCGGCGAAACTCCTTTTCGTCATGGACGATGTGGTCTGCAGGCAGAACGACCATGACAGCCTTGGGATCGGATCGGCGGATGAATAGCCCTGCAAGCCCGATACAAGGCGCCGTGTTCCGACCGATCGGTTCAATGATAATATTTTCTGCAGGGACATGAGGAAGTTGTTTTGTAACTGCAAGTTTCTGCACCTTGTTCGTCACCACAAGAACGTTCTTCGGTTCGATGAGATCGCTGATTCGCTTAACCGTATTTTGGATCATCGTCCCTTTGTTGACAATCTCAAGCAGTTGTTTTGGTGTCTTCTCCCTGCTGCGGGGCCAGAAGCGGGTCCCTACTCCACCTGCCATGATTACCGCGTATACATTCGCCATGTGGTACTATTCCCCCTGCTTATTGAATAAACACTCTGGGCACGCGCGCCGTAATCCCGGTGAACAGCTCATACGGTATTGTCCCGAGTTTTTCGGAAAGATCCCATGCAGATATCGTTTCATTCCCATCCTTCCCCAATAAGGTAACCTCATCACCGACATGAATGGCAGAGTCCATCCCTATCTCGACCATGATTTGATCCATACAGATTGTGCCAACGACGCGATGGCGCTGACCGTTGATCAGCACCTCACTACGGTTCGTGAGACGCCGACCGTAGCCATCACCATAGCCAATCGGGACTGTCGCAATCTTCGTCCTGCAAGCTGTCGTATACTTTCGACCATAGCTGATGCTCGTACCCGAAGGCACTTCTTTAACAAACACTACATTCGATTTCAATGCAAGGACAGGGTGAAGAGAAATGCTTCGTGAGGTCTCCTGCGAAGGATACACACCATACATCATGATCCCCGGACGAACCATCGAGAAGTATGAATCCGGAAGATCCAATATTGCACCGCTGTTTGCGATATGGGTCAGGGGAATTTCAATCCCCAATTTGTGGATTGTCTGAAGTACCGTATGAAACCGATCCAGTTGTTGATGTGCAAACGACTTGTCGCACTCATCAGCAGTTGCAAAATGGCTATAGACTCCAATCAACTCGAGATGCTGTAGCTGAGCGACCCTTCGAATAAAGGGTAAGATATTTTCCGCTCGCACCCCGATGCGTTCCATCCCCGTATCGATCTTAAGATGAACTCTTGCTGCTCTTCCACCATTGAGCTGAGCTTCGCGCTCAATCCGTTCAGCGATCTCGACAGACGAAACGGTGATCTCAAGATCATTCTTCAGGAATTCTTGTATTTGACTTCCAAGGACTCCACCCAATACTAAGATCGGCGTAGTAATGCCATTCTGCCGAAGTATCACTCCCTCTTCTATAAATCCCACACCAAAATAATCGACACCACAACGAACAAGCGCTTGAGCAATTTCAACCAATCCATGACCGTACGCGTTCGCCTTTACGATTCCCATGATCTTGACCCCGTGTGTTACACGCTGTCGTATTCCATCAAGATTATCGTGCAGGCATTGCAGATGTATCTCAGCTCGTGTCAGGCGCATCAAAGAATGATCGATGATCTCAGAATTCTTGCCGGATGGAGACAGCCGGTTAATTCACATTCACCGAATAACGGTGGCAAATATACTCTTTCTTATGCTGAATGTCAATGAGCACTGTCCAGCAAAAGAAAAACCCACGCCAATCAGTTTGACCGGGTGGGCTTCACTCGCGTTTAACAACACGCTACCTCTTTTCAGCAATGTGGATTCTGTTTACTGCCCGCTCCAATTCTACTCTCGCCCGTTCCACGTCGTGCTCTGATTCCTTTTCGGCGATCTGTTTCAACGCGCGATCGCGCGCAGATTCGGCTCGCATCTTATCAATTTCTTCTGAACGTTCCGCGGTTTCGGCAAGCATCACCACGTGGTTATTCTTCACATCAACGAATCCGCCGCTCGTCGCATACCGCACTTCGTCGCCGTGTGGTTCACGGAGTTTGACTTCCCCGATGCCAATTGCCGCGAGCATCGGCGCATGATTGTAGAGAACTTGGAATCCTCCCACCACCCCCGGAGCGCTAAAGCTCACAACGTCACCGCTGAATAGCACCCTTCGCGGGGTTACAATCTCCAACTTGAACACTTTGTCCGCCATAGTCGATCTTAGGCTGCTTCTTTCTTGAATTTTTCGGCTACTTCGTCAATCGTTCCCGCCATATAGAAATAGTTCTCCGGGATATGATCGTACTGACCTCCGATAATCTCCTTGAACCCGCGGATGGTCTCTTCGAGTTTTACATATTTTCCGGGAATACCCGTGAACTGCTCGGCGACGAAGAATGGTTGGGAGAGGAACTTTTGAATCTTCCGAGCACGAGAAACTGTGAGCTTGTCTTCATCGGATAACTCATCCATGCCTAGAATGTTGATAATATCTTGGAGATCTTTGTAGGTCTGGAGAGTTTCTTTCACTCGCTTTGCGACAGAGTAATGTTCTTGACCAACGATACCAGGCTCTAAGATTCGCGACGTGGAATCGAGAGGATCGACGGCGGGATAAATGCCCAACTCAGAAATCTGACGGCTTAATACAGTCGTAGCATCGAGGTGACTAAACGTTGTCGCGGGCGCCGGATCGGTCAAGTCATCTGCCGGAACGTAAATAGCTTGCACGGAAGTGATCGAGCCCTTCTTCGTAGAAGTAATACGCTCTTGCAGTTCACCCATTTCAGTGCCGAGCGTCGGCTGGTAACCAACAGCTGAAGGCATACGTCCCAACAGCGCGGATACCTCCGATCCTGCTTGAACGAATCGGAAAATGTTATCGATGAAAAGAAGAACATCCTTACCTTCTTCATCGCGGAAATATTCAGCCATCGTCAACGCAGTGAGTGCGACACGTTGACGCGCACCGGGTGGTTCGTTCATCTGACCAAACACGAGAGCTGTTTTATCCAACACACCAGACTCTTTCATTTCCAGCCAGAGGTCGTTTCCTTCACGTGTACGTTCGCCGACGCCGCCGAACACCGAATATCCACCATGGTGCAACGCTATATTATGGATCAGTTCCATGATGACGACTGTTTTCCCCACACCAGCTCCACCGAACAATCCCGTCTTCCCGCCCTTCGAGTAAGGTTCAAGCAAGTCGATAACCTTGATTCCCGTCTCGAACATTTCCTTCTGCGTGCTGAGGGTATGAAACTCAGGAGCAGGACGGTGAATCGAGTATTTCTTCTCTCCATTCAGTGGCGGCAAACTGTCGATTCCGTGACCCGTCACGTTGATCAGACGACCAAGAGTTGTTGGACCGACGGGAACCTGAATCGGGGTTCCGAGGTCGATGGCTTTCATGCCGCGCACCAGGCCGTCGGTTGAATCCATTGCGACGCTACGGACGCGCTCTTCCCCGAGATGCTGCTGCACCTCACAGATTAACTCCTCTTCAATTCGGTCCAATAACTTGAATAATTTTTCCTTCGTTCATGCAATTCCTTTATGGTGGATACTGTCTGTAGGCTAAGAAAAGTCAGATCTCTCAACCCAATTAGTCGCGGTTCAGGACGAGGTTGTAGGTTTTGAAATAACATTGCCCACCTCGAATGTGGTGATAATATAGCGATTTTGGCTGAAAGAAGCAATGCTTCAATGGTTATCGACTGACCGATGCAATAATCTTTTTCCCATGCTCTCTCCCGTTTTCGATGAATACTTTGTTGTTGAATTTCCCTCCTACCATTCCTCCCGCGACGAAGATGTTGGGTGCATTTGTCTCCATAGTTTCTGGATTATGGACAGGCGCAAGTGATTCGCCGTCGATCTCGATACCGAGAGACTTCAAGAAGGAAGTATCCGGGAGATAACCAATAAGGATAAAGGCAAAATTTGTTTTGAGATCAAACAGGTCACCGTCTTTATTTTCAACAATGGTGCATCCGGGTTGAAACTCTTTTACGACAGAATTGAGTCGAAGTGTGATAGCGCCATCGGCAACCCTGTTCTCGAAATCTGGAAGGATCCAGTATTTCACTCCGCTACTCAGTGTATCCCCGCGATGCACAACAGTTACGCGGGCGCCGTGTCTCCACAGATCCAGCGCCGCCTCAACAGCAGAATTTTTCCCGCCAACAATCAACACATCTTGACCGTAGAACGGCAGCGGATCCCGATAATAATGACTTACGTGTGGAAGTTTTTCCCCCAGGACGTTGAGAGGGTTCGGGCAGTCGTAGTACCCTGTCGCTGCCACAAGATTGCGCGCTGTGTAGGCATCCCCCCGCGAAGTCTTTAGAACAAAATCGCCATTGCGCTTCTCTCCCGAGAGCACACGCTGATAGAAACCACAGTCGAGACGATGATAGTCTGCAACACTACGATAGTAATTGACGCAATCCAGTGCCGTCGGTCGGGTTGTGGGTACAATGAATGGGACATCACCGATCTCAAGCAATTCAGGCGTTGAAAAGAAAACCATGTCGCGCTGGAAATGCTGGATGCTATCGACAATGCTACCCTTGTCGAGGACCCGGCAGCGCAGGCCCGCCTTCTTCGCTTCGATTGCACATGCAAGTCCCGCCGGACCTGCACCGATGATGACCAGATCGTATGAATGGTTCATAACAGGTTACCGGATTAAAAACATTTGTCACCGTGAACAAAAAATCCTGTCGCGCTGGAGTGACGACAGGATATCGTTCTTGAGCTGAAGGAGAGATTTTCCCCCGGGGATCCCTTCGGGGGGCACCGACGAACTGCTGATTATCCCGATATTTTATCCCCTGAGCTGGCGGTCGGATTTGAACCAACGACCTGCGGTTTACGAAACCGCTGCTCTACCAACTGAGCTACGCCAGCCTTTTTTTGGATCCACGGCAATTGTCGGGACTGCTCTACTCCACGAGTCTACGACTCGTAGACCAGTTGAGCTACTTCAGCAATTCTCTATGCCCAACGACGTTGAGAGGGTTAAAAGAACAAATCTCCGGCAAGAATTAAACCCCTTCGGGCTTTTCTCCATAAAAGGAGGTCGGGAAAAATTCTCCAACTTCCGCGCCAGCGTTTTTCATCCACTCCTTTTCCGGCAACACAGTGCGTTGTGTCCACTCTTTTGCAACGTCGAACGCCTGATCGCTATTGATCATTTCAATCGTTTCCCACGGACAATACTTCACGCAGAGCTTACAGCCGATGCAGACATCCAGATCGATCTCGACAAGTTTTTTATGAACATCATATTCAGGACCTGCAACGACGTAGATGCAGTCGACGGGGCACACCTCAAGGCACACTTCACATCCCGTACAACCCGATTGATCGATCACCGCCAGCTCTTTGGGGCGTTTTTTTCGGGCAGGTGCTGTTGCGGGCTTTGCTGGCGCTGACGTCTGTACTTCCGACATTACTTTTCCTTAATCAAAAAATATGAACGAACAGCCATAATAAATGAAATTTTCAACAGAGAAACAAATTGACTGCTCACCCTTCGTATATATAGACAACGGATCTTCAACAGTTGTTCACATGTGGATTCCCGGCTCGGTCATTCCTCGCAAGTCGAACACTTTATCCAACTGTTCCTTCGTCATCAACTTTTTTTCCAACACAATGTGTCTAATGGGTTTGCCGGATTGGAGATATTCCTTCGCGATTTCCGCAGCCTTCGCGTAGCCAATGTGGGGATTGAGGACAGTTACAACGCTCATACTCCCCTCAGCGTATGTTCTGCATTGATCTTCATTGGCAAGAATGCCAGCAACACAGAATTTCACAAACACATCGATGGCATTCTTCATTATTTCAATTTCATGCAGCAGGTTAAATGCAACAACAGGCATCATCACATTCAGCTCAAGTTGTCCGGCTTGGGCTGCGAGAAGAATCGTCATATCACAGCCGATCACCTGATAACACACCATGTTCAGCATTTCCGCCATTACGGGATTTACCTTGCCCGGCATAATCGACGATCCCGGTTGAACGGGTGGAAGATTGATCTCTGCCAGCCCTGTCTTTGGTCCTGAACTCATCAATCGGAGATCGTTAGCAATACGGATAAGATCTTGTGCAAGGTTCCTGATTGCTCCAGAGAGCTCGACAAACGGACGTAAGCTCTGCATCGCTTCGAAATAGTCATCCGCCATGCGGAAGGCGATCTTCAAATCGCCGCTCAATTCCTTCACCATCATCTCCCGATACTTCGGATGTGCATTCAAACCCGTACCAACTGCCGTTCCGCCGATGCCAAGTTCTCGATTGTTGTCCTCCGCATGTTGTATTCGCTCGCGATGGTTGCGGATGTTGACTCCGTACGCACCAAACTCCTGACCCAATCTGATCGGCACTGCATCCTGTAGATGTGTTCTGCCAGACTTAATGATACGATCGAACTCCTTTGCCTTCTGGAATAATGCATTCTCCAACACTTGAAGCGATGGAAGAAGGTTCTCAGTGATGAGGACGGCGGCAATACGAATCGCCGTCGGGCAAACATCATTTGTCGATTGCGCCATGTTCACATCGTCGTTTGGATGAACAATTGAGTAATTCCCCTTTTGCCCTCCGAGAATTTCGATTGCGCGATTGGCAATAACTTCGTTCGTGTTCATGTTGTGCGAGGTTCCTGCACCAGCCTGATAGACATCCACGACGAACCACTCACGAAGTCCACCGTCGATGATTTCTTGTGCCGCCTGGATGATAGCATCAGCTTTTTTGGGATCGAGCAGACCGAGACCCTTATTGACGCGTGCTGCTGCCTTCTTGATGCAGACTGTTGCCTCGACGTACGCCCGCTTAGGCTTTAGCCCACTGATTGGAAAGTTTTCCAGAGCCCTATGAGTTTGAACACCGTAATACGCCTCGGCGGGAATTACTCGCTCACCGAGTGAGTCTTTTTCAATCCGTGTATGCATGATACTTCTCCATGTTGATGTATTAACGACGATGAGGTACAAGATAAGACATACTTTAGAAAGAATCTAATGGGAAGGTCTTTCCCCGCGGTCAGAATGATGCGACAGCACTACACTCTTCTGCGTGATTGCTTGGTGAGATTTTGGAGCCAGCCATACTTTGAAAAGCTTGTCCTCTCCTTGATAAACAGGACCCTTTCTTTCCTAAGGAGCTTCACCTGAAGGTCGCGCAAGCCATCGAGGTTTGATAAAGAAATCCTTCCCTCGGCATTGATCACACGGTGCCAAGGGACTTTGGTGTTGTGCGGGAGATTGTGTAGTGCGTATCCAACAAGACGCGCCTGACCTGGGAGACCCGCGAGTTGTGCAACTTCTCCGTAAGTTGTCACTTTCCCTAATGGAATTTGAGAAACGGCATCCCAAATCAACTGATAATTCTTAGGAACGTTACTGCGTCGAGCCATAACTATCCACCTGGTGAAATAGTAAGGTACGATTGCTAATTACTTGCACCTGTGCGCTTATTTTTTTTCGCGGGGTCTTTCCCTTTCGGGGCATCTACTGCTTCAGGGTTCACCTTGATCATCTCTTCCCTCGGTAGGTCGATGTCAAAGAGATGATATTCGAAATCATGCTTAAGAGAATCGCGAACGGTATAAAACACTTGATGCCGTTTCCGTACGACGGTTCCCATGAACGATTCTTTTTCGATAATTACCCCAGAAGGATCTCTCACTAATACTCTTACAATCGATCCGATCGGGATGCGCACTCCTTTTAGCTCCATCAAGCGAAGAATTTCGTGTTCCTCCCTTGTATATCCCGCCGAGCCATCGCGAAATCGCCGGTATTTCCACCAGAGCAACGAATCTGCTTCATTTTCGAAACCACCTTTCGGAGGACGGGGTTGAGCGAACGATGTTCCGTCGAGAACAATACTCATCATCGTCATGATGAAGACTATAGAGAGCGTGATTTTCATGTTTGAAGTCCCCCAATAATCGTGATGGAATTTCGAATGTCAATCCAAGATTCGGTATGCATCACCGACAACTTCTTGCACGTGGTCAGTTCATCTGTTCACTTTATGTTGCTATTCTTAAACTGACTCATTTTGTCGCCCCTTGTAGTTCCGTTGTGCGATGCTTCTTCGCGTTGCCCAGGAGTTCTAAATTGGCGGTAAGGTACCAAAATTCTAAACGTAAATCAATCTTGGAGATGAAGAAAAACGGGAAAACCAAAAAAACCTCCACTTTCATGAGAACCAGCAAAATAGATGTGCGACGCACGGAAGTGCGTCGCACATAACTTAGAGGACATTAAATGAACAGCGGTGCCAATACGAGCGTAATCGTCGAGAGCAGCTTGATGAGCACGTGTAACGACGGTCCAGCAGTATCTTTGAACGGATCGCCGACTGTATCACCAACAACGGAAGCTTTATGCGGATCGGATTTTTTTCCGCCATAGGCACCGGTTTCGATGTACTTCTTTGCGTTATCCCATGCACCGCCGCCATTGTTAAGAAAGAGCGCCATCAAAATACCTGTGATAGTTCCTGCCATAAGGAATCCGCCAACAACTTCAGCCCCGCTCGCGCCTGTCGGTTGCTGACCCCCTGCATAGTAGATCCATTTGAAGATGACACCAACGCCGACCGTCATGCCAACGACGAGCAATCCGGGAAGAACCATCTTTTGGAGAGCAGCCTTTGTTGCAATATCGACGCATTGACCGTAGTCCGGCTTCGAGGTTCCCTTCATGATGCCCGGATTATTTTTGAATTGTTCACGCACATTATTGATGATCGAGTACGCGGCACGACCGACCGCCTTGATGGCGAGCGAAGAAAAAAGATACACCAGCACTGACCCCAACATAGCGCCAACGAACACCTCAGGCTTATTCAGGTTAATCACAGGCTGGAAATCGGGCATATAGTTCCGTACTTCATCGATGTAGGCACCGAAGAGCAAAAATGCCGCGAGCGCCGCGGAACCTACGGCGTATCCTTTGGTTAACGCCTTTGTGGTATTTCCGACCGAGTCTAAGCGATCAGTTCTCTCTCGGATAGCTTCCGGCTGTTGACTCATTTCAACAATACCACCCGCATTGTCAGTAATCGGACCGAACGTATCCATCGCTAGAATATAGGCGGCTGTCCCCAACATGCCCATCGTGGCTACTGCCGTCCCGAACAAGCCGGCATCGTTTAATCCAGAATGAGTACCGAGGAAATAAGCAGACACGATCGCTCCTGCAATCACGAGAATCGGATAGCCGGTTGACTCCATGCCGACTGCAACACCGGCGATGATGTTTGTCGCTGGACCAGTTTGCGATGCTTCCGCAATTGACTTCACAGGACGGTACCTGTACTCCGTGTAATATTGGGTGATGTACACAAACGCGACCGATGTCAACACGCCAATCACGCCGCAGATGAAGAAATTGAAATAGTGCTCTTCCCCAAGTAGCCATCGTGAAGCAATAAAAAATCCGACCATCGCGATGATAGCCGCTATGAAGTACCCACGGTTCAACGCCTTCATCGGATCTTCCTTTTCATTCGTCTTTACAACCATGATGCCGACGATGGAAGCAATGATACCGAAGGCACGTGCGACCAGAGGAAACAATATGACACCGAGAAGGGGAAGTTGATTCATTTCGAAGTAGGATGTATTTGCCCGGTATAAGCCCGCCGCAAGGATCATTGCACCAATGTTTTCTGCGGCGGTGGACTCAAACAGATCTGCTCCACGTCCCGCGCAATCACCCACGTTATCACCAACGAGGTCTGCGATGACGGCTGGGTTGCGTGGATCGTCTTCTGGAATTCCTGCCTCAACTTTTCCAACAAGGTCAGCACCAACGTCTGCCGCCTTGGTGTAGATGCCGCCACCAAGCTGCGCGAATAACGCGACAAAACTCGCACCAAAACCGTACCCGACGATCAACAAGGGAATTTTGGTGACATCATCAGTCACACCTAACGATTTTACGAGAGCAAATAATCCAGCAACGCCAAGTAAGCTCATTGCCACGACGAAAAATCCAGACACCGCGCCGCCACGAAGGGCCGTCTGGAGTGCGTCATTCATACTGGTGCGGGCAGCGGACGCAGTGCGGATGTTACTTCGGATCGCGACCCACATACCCATGTAGCCAGCGGCAACAGAACATGCCGCGCCGAAAACGAACGATATCGTTGTCCACAATGCAAGACTTGACGTGCTCGCAGGATCGTGCTCATTGTGTGCGCGAACGAATGCATACAGGATGTAGATAAGACAGGCCAAAGCGAACGCGAGAAATCCGATCGTCCTGTTCTGACGTCGCAAGAATGCTTCCGCTCCTTGCTTAATGGCATTCGAGATCTCCTTCATCTTATCCGTTCCCGTGTCTCTCTTTAATACGTCCCTGATTAAATAGACCGCGAATAACAAGCCAATGATACTAATCCCAAAAATCAGAGTTAATTCCATAACGCAGTAATATTCCTTTCAGTTTATTATAAGATCAATAGTACTTACAGAAGAGCCACACTCGTTGCACCACTCTACCCCCTCAGCATCCATATTATGGCGGTGCTCAAAACAACAAATATGGAAAACAATGCAGTTGACCAGCCGATGAAGGGCTTAACCTATTCGGAAAGCGCTGTTAATGTAGTAAAAAAAAATGAAAAAGTCGAATCGCTTTAGGGCAAGGCAAAGAAATAACAAGGCTCGGTGTTAGGTCACACCGAGCCTTATTTTCCAACAGAAGATGAACTACTGTCCGCATTTCATTCCTATCCCATCCAAACCGCTCTGAGCATCTTTAGCTTCTTTGCCGCTCGGGCACTGCTGCAACAATTTGCAATAGTATTTTTTTGCGTCCTCTTTATTGCTGATGTTTTGGTTCGCCTGTCCGAGCCAGAGAAGCATCTGACAATCTTTCGGGTCGAGTTGAAGGGCTTTCTTTAAGTACTCAATCGAAGCAGCGTACTTTTTCTTTGCCTCAGCCTCTTTCTTGTCTTTTTGAAGTTTTGTTGCCTCAATCAGATATCGCACACCGATCATACGGTATGCTTCAAGCAATTGCGGATTATATTTCGAGCCGTCACCATTCTCGGCTGCTGCAGTTGCAAGCTCGATGACCTTTTTGTAAGCGGTAATCTCATCGTCAGTCTGCTCCAATTGTCCATAGATCTGTGCGAGTACTTGCCATGCCTGGATGTTATCAGATCTGAATTCTATGGCCTTCAATGTATGCTCTTTGGCTTCTTTGAACTGTTTCAACTGCATCATCGACATCGACATGTTCAGCTCGGATGCAAATTGGTAGCCGGAGGAAGTATCACACGCGACTTTTTTCTTGAACACCGATATCGCGTCGCCATAACGTCTTACCTTCATTAATAACGTTCCAAATTCGTAATAGATGGAACATCGCGTCGAATCCCGACGATATGCCTTTTGGTAGATGTCCGCTGCCTTTTCGAATAGTTCCTTCGATCTGAGTGCCTTCGCGTATCGGAGAAGATCATCGATACTGAGTGAATCGGGATTTCTCTTGTCATATTTCTTGATTGCGGAATCAATTTTTCCCGTCTTAATGTATGCCTCGGCAAGCATCGTTTCAAACTCGGTTTGAGAAGCATCGCGCTGGAGAACGCCCTCTCCAATAGGGATAAACTTCTCATAGTGCAGTGTTTCAAACAGCGTTCGTCCATACGGGATTTGAATGCTAAGTGAATCCGGCTGGAGTTTCGAGAGACGTTCAAACAACGGCAGTGCTTTCACAAATTGCTTCGGTTTGGTCCGAAGGTATATTTCCCCCAACTGTCGAAGGGCAACAACGTTCGAGGAATCGAGAGCGAGGACACGAATGTACGCGTCGACAGCGTCTGGGTACCGCCGAGCTTTGCGGCTGACTGCCGCAAGTTTCGTGTAGAGATCAACATTGTTGGTATCCAACGCCGCAGCTTTCTTGTACTGGTCGATAGCAGCAGCGGGGATATTCTGCGCTCGATACACGTCTCCAAGACGGTTGTATATGTTGGGATTCGTCGAATCAAGGTCGCGTGCCTGAATTAATGGCACAACGGCTTGTTCAAGGGAGTCCGCTTTCAGTAATGCAGTCCCAAGCCACAGATATGCCTGCGGATTTTTCTTGTCCTTCTGAACAGCTTCACGGAATGCAGAGATGGCACCCTGAAGGTCACCCCGGTCGAGCGCGGCCTTGCCCGCGGCGAGAGGGTCATCGGCAAATGACTTTGAAGAGAGAATGAAAAGGCTGACAAGAACAACGAATGGTAATTTTATAAGATTCTTCACTGTGTATTACCCTTATTAGTTAATTGAACAAGGCGAACGGGCATCGTCGCCGGCACAAGACCGCTATTCAAGATAATTTTCTGACCGGGCGCACTCGTGATGAACGTAATAAATCCTGCGGCAACACCGTACTGATCCGCCCTCGAATAAATGTACACTTCTCGCGTAAGAGGATAATACCCTCTGTATACATGAGCTTGATGCGGTCCGAAATATTGTCCGCGCGTTCCCAGCGAATCGGGAGCGTATGGATCCGCGATCTCCAAAACTTTCACGTTATCTCGTTTCTCACTGAGCCAATTCAATCCCACCATACCAATGCTACCGGGATGTTCTGAAACAAAGTCGAGCATCTCAAGCGATGTTTTCACAACTCCTGTTGGGGACGTGAAATTCCCACCGTGCAGAATTTTCGTCCCTACGATTTCATAATTTGCAGAATTCCGACTTGGAAGGCATACCTCAATCGGTGTCGATGGTCCACCTACGTTCTTCCAACTCTTAGCCGAACCGCTGAAGATACTGTCGAGCTGAGTTGTGCGCAATCGTGTGACAGGATTTTTCTCATTGACGATGACGGCAATTGCATCGATCGCTATTTTGTACTCACCGATCGTAAGATGCACTCGCTTCTGGACCTCCCGCTCTTCATTGTTGAGTGGGCGAGCAGAAACAATCACCAAGATGCTGTCATTAAAAAGCCTTGCGACTGCTTCTCGAGATGTTGCAACCTGAAGCTCGACATGCGCTTGCTGGTAGAGTTCCTCAAACTTTTCTTGTTCTTGTTTGATCACGGGTGAGACAGATTCTGAAACAACGACCGTAACGTGACCCTTCGTCGGCGTCTCTTTGCGTTCTTCTTGACAGCCTATGAAGAACATCAAGCTGACAAAGAAGTAAGTAAGCATGATGTGCGCCATTTTATACATCATCTCTCTTCATCTTCCTCTGTTTGATTCGCAACATCGTCAATCGATACACACCATATAAAACCATCGCCACTCCCATGATGATTCGATAATTCTCCGGAACATACGATGGGATAATAAATCCGGTTAATACGATGATCCCGACAATGAGAATCGCACTGGCGGTTATGTAACTTACAACAATCAGAATCGTCTGTGCAGCAATATCAGTGTCTCGAACTGTCATAACCCACCTCACGTACGGGGCGATTGTCTACTGGCGTATGGCGTGATGAACCCTTACCACAACTCGCACCGTCATTCCTTCAGCTCCTTTCTCTAAGAATAAACCGTTGAAGGAAACTGGACTTACCGATTCACATCGATTACTTGTTGAGCTTGAAACGGAACGGAACGGCAGCCCACACGGCAACCGGACCATTATTCATCAACGCGGGTGTAAAGACCCACTGCAATGCCGCCTTTATCGCCGGCTCATTAAAGATTTCAGCGTCACTCTTCATCACAAGTGCTTTCTTTGCCTTACCTTCTTTGTCGACGAGTATCTTTATCCACACCGTTCCTTCGACTGTCGCGCGTCGTGCAATCTCCGGATACTCCGGTTGCACCTGCTTGACAGGGACCGGCTGCTTTTCAACCGGAACGAAATCAGCCGGATCTTCATCGATCTGGATATCCTGTTGAACAGCGACTTGACCGCCACCATCACCGGTTCCTACCGAAGGACTCTGGATCTCAGAGAGTTCTTTCTGGGAAGCAATGGTCTGCTCAGGGTTCACCTCAGCATCGGGTACCGGCACTGGCACGCCAACTGTTGGCTTCGCAACAGGAACGGTCACCTGCACTTGTGGTGCGGCTTCGGTGTTCGTGATTGACGGGGGAGGACCCAGTTCGCTATACTTCATGATGCGCACGGTCATCACAGGCTCATCCTCCTGTGATAAATATCCTACAAGATAATACAAGCCAATGACAAAGAAGTGAAGGACAATGGCAAACGTAAGAGCCATACCGGCATATTTTTGGTAAAGGCCCCGGAGTTCTCTCATTCCATATCCAACCGTCATCACTACTGCTTGTGCTGTCATAGTTTTTCTCTCCTTCCTATGCTGAAGCTTTTTGAAGAATCTGCTTGTCAGCGTCCAGCATCGGCGCTAAACTAAAGCGTGTAATATTCGCCAGATTCAACTCATCCATAATATCGACCATCATATGATATTTTCCTTTGCGGTCGACCTTGATCAATGTGATAAGTTTTGGATTTTGTTGAATCTTTTGCATCATCAATGCGCGAAGATTCTTGAACTCGACTCTCTGCGGAGGTTCTTCGGCGATGTTCCAATACATGGACCCGTCCTCTTTCACGCGGAGCGTCAACAAGTTGCTCATAGCAACTTCGACCTTCGTATCGCTCGGAGGCAAGTTGATCTCCATCGTTTGCGGGCGGTTCATCGATGTTGTTAGCATAAAGAACGTTAGCAGAAGAAATGCAACGTCAACCATCGGTGTCATATCGATACGCACACCAAGGCGACGCATCCTTTTATGTTTTTTCTTTTTTTTATCGTGCCCACGCGGGGCAGCGGAATCGACTGCAGCCATAGTGTGGCTCCTTTAATCTTTTTTCAACTCTGTGACAAGATTGAACCGTGTAATGTTGGTTTTTTGTAAGATATTCATAACATCTTCAGTAATGCCGTACTCTGCCTCTTTATCTCCTTTAACCACGGTGCGAAGCTTTGGGTTCGCAATACGCGCGCGGATGAGGAGATCGGGAAGCTCCTTCGTTGTGACCTCAACAGCGGAGCGAAGTCTATTCTCTTCACCGAAGATCTTCCCCATTAACAACGGGGAATCGAGACCAAGGAAAATACGGTTATCCTTACTGAGCGTTACGAGCATGACATTCGACTCCGGCAATTTAAACGCGGAGTGCGACGCAGGAAGAACAATCTGCACTTCTTCCGGCGGACGAAATTGTGTTGTCAACATAAAGAAGGTTAACAACAGAAACGCAACGTCGACCATCGGGGTCATGTCAATCTTTACGGAAACCCTTGCTTTCTTGATTTTAGGCATGGGGCTGGTCCTTTCAGGTTACTTGCCTCGTGTGGTCAATGTTTGAACGACATCGTAGCTCGCTTCATCAATCATATATGTGAAGTTGTCGACTTTATTGACGAAGAAATTGTACGCAACAATACCAACAATGGCTGCAAACAACCCGAGCGCAGTGTTGATCAACGCTTCCGAAATACCGATCGAGAGTTGAATAGCGTCCGGTGCACCGCCAGCTTGAGCAAGAGCGCGGAACGCACGAATCATTCCTATAACTGTCCCCAACAAACCGAACATTGTTGCGATTGAGGCAATGGTTGACATGGCAATAAGATTCTTCTCAAGGATGGGCATTTCGAGAGCTGTCGCCTCTTCGATGGCGCGCTGCACTTCAGCCATTTGCTTTTCAGCCTCCATCGTCTTGCTTTCCTTAGAAAATGCCTGATATCGCTCCAACCCCGCACGGATGATATTCGCCATGGAACCTCGTTGCTGATCGCAGGCTTGGATTGCTGCAGCGGTGTCACCATTCGCGAGGCTACGCTGAACGTTTTTGAGAAATGTAGCAAGTGATCCGCGTCCCTGTGCTTTTCGCAGCGATAGAGCACGTTCGACAACGAAGGTCACCACCATGATTGACAACGTAATTAAAATCGGCACGATGATACCACCCGTGTAGACCTGCCCCATTAAATTCGAAGGTTTCTCACGATTGGCCCCGTCATTGAAGTTGCCGGGATTACCCAACACGAACATATAAATTACGATGGAGGCAACCAACGCGCCGACAACCAGCACGATGACAAAAGTTGACTGTTTCATTCTTGTAGCTCCTGTTAATTGTGAATTGTGAAAGAATTATGATGTTGATTTCACTTTGACAAAACTTGCGATTGCTTCATCGATACTATCATAGACGTCGAAGATATCGATGAGCTTTGTAATCACGAATAGATTCTGGACATTGTCGCTTACTCCGACGAGTTTCACTTCGCCTTCGTTCTTCGCGTAACTTGCATGAGCGGCGATGATCGCTCCAATTCCAGAGCTATTCATGTAATTGAGCTTCTGGAGATTGATGATCATACACTTGTTTCCTTGCTCAATGAAATCTGTAACTGCGGCACGCACTTCATCTGTATCACCATCACCGACCAACGAGCCTTTGATCTCGATGATAGCAATCTTACCAGTCTGAACGGTTCTTGTCTTAATTGACATCGATCTCCCCTGAATGCTTTAATCCCCTCTGGAAATTTCTCTTGCCTACCTCTTGAACAATGTGATATTCAGTCATGTTCCGTTTCTGATTCTGCGCGGTTCTTAATTGAAGATGGAGTACCTTACAACGGGTTTAATTAATTTAAAGACAAGTAGAGTGCCAGAACCATCATAGAAAACAAAATCGCCTTTTCCAGGCATTTCACTATTATTTTTTACCCATCCCGCGAAGTAATCAACCACAGTCATCATGCAAATTGCAATATGTAAACTTAGAGCGAACTCTGAGAAAGGAGGAATGTCTTTACATTACAACTACTTACGGGAGATTGCAAATCGCGGAATGAACTAATCGGTGATACCGTATTTTTTTCGCTTGCGCCATAGGGTTGCTGGATCAATGTCTAGGAGACGAGAAGCCTCGTCAAGATCTTTCACTACGCGCAAGACGCGCACAATGTGTTGGCGCTCCATGGCTTCGAGTGAGAGCAGACCGGCGGTAGCAACTCCCGGGTCCTGGAGCTCGGGTGGAAGATGCGAGGATTCAATAGTACCATGTTTGGCGAGAAGGACGGCACGTTCCATGACATTCTCAAGCTCGCGAACGTTTCCAGGCCATTGATAAGACGTGAGCAGCTTCATCGCATCAGGCGATAGTCCGATGTCAGCATTAGGAGAAAACTTTTTCATGAAATGAGACATCAGTAAAAGAATATCCTCCGGACGCTCACGGAGAGGTGGCAGTGAAATTCTGACAGCATTAAGTCTGTAGTATAGATCTTCACGAAAACTTCCTTCACGCAATGAATCCGAAAGTTTCCTGTTGGTCGCGGCGATGACTCTGACATCAACTCTTCGCGTGACGTTCTCTCCAACCCGCTCAAACTCCCGATCCTGGAGAAACCGCAAGAGTTTCACTTGCGAAGAAGGAGCAATTTCTCCAACTTCGTCGAGGAAGATTGTTCCGCTGTCAGCCATTTCAAAACGACCTTTACGGTCTTTGAATGCACCTGTGAACGCACCCTTCACGTGACCGAAGAGCTCACTCTCCAATAGGTTTTCTGCCAACGCCGCGCAGTTGACTTTCATCAATGGCTGGTCACGGCGGCTACTTTGAGAATGAATGAACTGTGCGACCATCTCCTTCCCAGTTCCGCTCTCCCCCTCGACCAGAACCGTTAGTGGGCTATCGGCGATTTGCCGTGCAAGGTCGATCTGTTGACGCATCACCAGATTGCGTGTGAGGATAGTTGTATCCGGCTGCGATTTCGCAAGTTGCTCACGAAGAGTCCGGATTTCTTCTTGCATCGTATGATGCTCGAACACTTTTTCCGCGAACAACTGAAGTTCCTTCAGATCAAATGGTTTCTGGAGAAAGTCGAACGCTCCTTGCTTAATGGCTTCCACTGCGCTGTCGATCGAGCCATGTGCGGTGATGATGACGGCGGTTGTCGAAGGAGATTTTTGCCGGAGTTCTCTAAGTACTTGCATTCCATCTATCGGCTGCATCATCAAATCGATGAAGGCGATGTCATACGTTCCATCCACAAGATGTTCCAAAGCATCACATGGATTCAGAAATCCCTCCACTGTAAAGCTGGCGGCTTCTAGACCTATTGTCAACGTCTTCAAAATATTTGGCTCGTCATCAACAACGAGCACACGTCCACGACCGATCATGCAGGTTGCACCTGGAAAATTGGTAAGCGGAAGGAGAATGTGGATCCTTTGTTTACTTCACTGTCCACCCAAATCTTTCCTCCGTACATTTCTACGATCTCTTTAGCAATTGCAAGACCCAAGCCGACGCTCCCCGGCGTCGCGTCGAGTGTCTGCTTCACCTGGACGAACTTGTCGAAGATTTTCTCAAGATGCTCAGGAGATATGCCTCGTCCTGTATCGATCACATGTAGAAGAATACTTTCGCCTTGCCGATGTGCCTTAACTTCGACGATCCCGCCTCGACCCGTATATCGAAGAGCATTATTCACAAGATTGGAGATGACCCAGGACAATTGTTGTTCGTCACCGATAAGCGATGGAATTTCATCTTCCATCGTGAGTTTCAAAGCGACACCCTTTTCTTTGAATTGCAATTGCAATGGCTGAAGGGTCGATTCAACCACCTTTCGCACATCGACCAGTTCTTCACGCATTTCAATTTTTCCTGACTCAAGTTTAGAAAGCTGTAGAAGTTCGCGCACTAACTTTGTCAACCGCTCACAATCCTGCTTGGATGCCTGCAACAGGTCTTCCTGTGCTTGCGTCAAAGGTCCGAGCAATTGTTGCCGAAGGATATCGACACTCATGTTGATCGATGTCAACGGCGTGCGAAACTCATGAGATACTGCCGCCATGAAATCTGACTTCATCTTGTCAAGTTCTTTAAATTGTGTAACATCTTGCAAGATGAGGACCGAGCCACTTCTGCCTCCGTGAACCGCAGGGATCTCAGAAACGCGTGGCCTCAAATAGACTTGTCTTCCGTTGAGGCTAAACTGCAGATATGGGCGGTTTACTAATGAGGAGGCTTCGGGCGCTCTGAAAATCTCCAGCAACCGTTCGTCTGTTATGCAGGCACTCAACGGATGGCCCAGAACATCCTTCTCGTGAATCCTCAACAGCTCTTCTGCCGAGTGGTTGATTAGCTGAATATTCGAATCAGAGTCACAAACAATAATAGCGTCAGAAATGTTCTCGACGATCGTTTCGGACTTCTGTTTCTCGGTAACAATTTTTTCAATGTTCAACTCCTCAAATTTTCGTAGACGTTCCGTCATCTTATTGAATTCACGACTGAGTTCGCCGACTTCATCGTTAGTGTGAATATCTATTTTCAGATCAAGTCTGCCGCGACCGATTTGATGCACGGTCTGAGTCAGTCGTTCAGCCGGTACGATGATTCGTTTCGTGAACTGGATCATGGTCACGATGCTCAATCCAATTGCAATGATCGCGGCAAACAGAACAGCGATGATGGCTTCATCCGATGTACGTTTCGTTTGTTGCGCAACCCTGCCCATTTCTTTTTGATTCAACTCAATCAGCCAAAAACAATGATCCGATAGGCGTTGGGAAAAAGGTCGGACAATGTTTCCATAAAATGCTTTTGCAGCTGGAATATCATTCATCGCCGCAAGTTGATACAAGGAGTCAGCGACAAGAACATATCCTTCATATGTCGAACGAATGTCATTGAGGATCGGACCAGCATCAGGCAGCGTACGATTTTCATTTGCTTTATCAAAAGCCTGATAAAACTCTTCCTTCACGCTCTCGAATGTAGTTTTACCACTATCGAGATCGCCATTAAGAATCGCGGAGATAGCGTGTTCATGCCGCTCGACGGCGTGCGCCATCGTTTCCACAACAAGGACGTTGGGATAATTTTCGCTGAGGATGGTGTTCAGAGCGAGTGTAAGACGTCCAAAATTATAAATCGCCCACGCGGTGACCGCAATGTTGATGACCACGAGAACGATATAACCCACTCCGACCTTAAAACGGAGACTATTGAAAAAAGGTACCTGCATGATGGATGTATTGTCTTGTTCAATATATTGAGAATGAGAAGAAAATTCAACCGATTGACTTTTCAAGAATTTCTTATTATCATGAGCCTCACTTTTACCTCACGACCTCAGAAATCTAACGCTTTATGGAACTTTCCACCAGCCGACCGCGCGTGTTAGGTTGGCTCCGGAGTGCAGCTATCCTTGATGGAGATTGGGGAACAAGCATTGCCTACGTGCTCGGCATTGCGTTTTTCCACTCGGGCTATGCAAGCGGGTGGCATTTGATGATGATGCTGGTATTCACCACCCTCATCGCACTCAATTATATTACAATTTGTCGTTTGTATCCCGGCGGTGGAGGCGTATATAGTTCTGTCAGTCATCGATCCCGTACGCTCGCGGTCATCGGTGCGTTGTTGTTGAGTGCCGATTACGTGGTGACTGCTTCACTATCGGTATTAGATGCATGTCATTATCTCGCACTCCAAAATCCC
This sequence comes from Ignavibacteria bacterium, assembly GCA_016178625.1. GTDB lineage: Bacteria > Bacteroidota > Ignavibacteria > UBA10030 > SZUA-254 > JACOSX01. The sequence goes on along the minus strand of JACOSX010000043.1, from coordinate 1,984 downwards.
GAGATTTGGGCGATCGCCATCATCCTCTGCATCGGAGTACTCAACTGGTACGGTCCACGTCATGCGGGCAGCGTTGCCATTGTCATCTCGAGCGCAACACTCGTCGCACTTCTAACATTAGTTGTGGTATCGTTTCCCGCGGCAACGCGTCACGTCTCGCTCGAGCCTGCACCAGGTGGGATTACGACCAATTGGGGCTTCTTCGTTGCCATCATCCTTTCGATCTCAGGTATTGAAGCAATTTCCAATATGACAGGTGTGATGAAAGACCCTGCGCGAAACTCGCGCAGGGCGATCCTCTCCGTTCTCGCGAAGATTTCCATCGCCACGATCGTCCTCGGGCTCGCGATGTTGGCAATCCCCCACCTGAGCCCAACTGAGCACAAAGAGGAGATGATTCGATATCTCGGGGAATTCTATATCGGTAATTGGTTCGGTCCAATCATAGGCATCGTACTCGGATTTCTTTTGATCTCTGCCGGCAACACCGCGCTCAACGATCTTATCTCTATCCAGTTCCTCATGTCTGTGGATGGCGAGCTGCCGAGTTCATTGCGTCGCTTAAACAAGTATGGGGTGCCGGTTGTTCCGCTTCTTGTGGCGACCTCAATACCGATCATCGTCCTTCTGTTGGTCCACGATGTCATCACACTTTCCGATCTCTACGCCATCGGGGTAGTTGGCGCCATTATGATTAATGTAGGTTCGACGGGAACCGATAAAGCCTTGACGCTTCCTGTGTGGACAAGAATGTTCATGGTGTTTTCGTCAGTTATCCTTTTCCTCGTTGAGGCAACGATTGCCGTCGAAAAAACCAAAGCATTGGTATTCGCCTTGAGCGTGTTGGCAGTCGGTCTTACAGCCCGTGAGCTTGCCCGACGACAACGCCTCGTTGTTCTCACACCCGCACCGGTGGCAATCTCGCCGGAAGTCTCTCTGCCGCGTCCGGAAGTCGCTGCATTTACGACTAAGATGCTTGTCGCAGTGAGAGGGGGAGGGGAAAAATTACTCAGACAGGCATGTGAAGATGCAGGGTTGCGAAAAGCATTTCTCTTTGTTCTCAATATCAAACAAGTTGCTGTTTCCGGATTGTTGCCGGAAAAGGTTCCTGCGGAATCCTTCGCCAACAATGAGTGGATGGAAAAGATCTGCCGCGAATACAACATCCCTTTCCGTGTGTTCAGCATTCTCTCGCCTGAAGTCGGCTACACCATAGCCGAAAATGCCGCCACGCTTGGAATCGACCGACTGATGCTCGGAGCGAGTCAGAGAAGTTTGGTAGAACAGGCACTGCGAGGAGACGTGATTAGGACAGTATCGGAATTACTGCCCGAAGATATTAGTTTGGTGATTTACCGAGCGTGAGCGTTAACGATTGTTAGTCAAATCTCTCAGCCGATTTTCTATCTGCTCAATATCGACCGGCTTGCGAAGAATACCGAAGACACCCACCTTGCGAGCCTCAGCAAGAACTCGTTCATCTTGAAAGCCAGTAATAAACAGGAATGGAATGGATGCCATTTCGGGCGTCGCTTTCACTTTCTTGAACATCTCAAAGCCGCTCAGCCGCGGCATCACAACATCAGAAATGATGACATCGGGCTGAAATGCCTGAAGCTTGTCCAATCCCTCTTGCCCATCGTGGGCAACTTCAACCTCATAATTATCCATGACAAGCAGGTCGCGAAGTAATTCCGCAAATCCTACTTCATCATCCACTAACAATACTCTCCGAAATTTCTTGTCCTTTATCATCTAGGCGAGCCCCGCGTAAGTAAAAGTTGTCGAAATATAGGGAATGCAAAGCCAATAATCAAGTAAAAGAACATTCAGGTGCTGTCCTAATTAATTACTGGTGCGATTTAGCTCGCGAAAGTCGCGTTTCGTTCGTATATTCGACAGGTTCACATTGCTCGTCGAGCCTTAACGACGGATTAGCCACGACACAGAGATTGACTCATGCTCATCGACCGCCACAAACAGA
>JACOSX010000042.1 GCA_016178625.1 Ignavibacteria bacterium | reverse complement strand
GTTAGGGATTGTGAAGAACTGGATACACTCTAGTTCGTCGATAAACCGTCGGAGGCTTGTGATCGACACTTTCACAGAAGTCTGACTTTTCGAGGGGTTATCGATAACGATGTCGGTCATGAAGGCTCCCTTAAATCTTGAAGAGGGTTGCTGGAATGCCGCACGGAGATAATAATCTTTGCAACCTCGATATTTCCAATGGAAGTTTCTCAACCTGTTTTCCAGATTGGTTTTCTTGGAGCCTGAAGGGTTTAGACCGACGATTACGATCTCCGAAGTTAGCTTATCAACGCTCGATGAGATGACTTTTATGTTCGTGATGTCTGAGTCATCCCATACGGCAAAACTGGAATGAAGTGCTATATCCGAATTGGCTATTTTCTCAAATAGTTCGCGGTTCATTTCTTGTCCTTCCTATCGTTGTTGTTTACTTTATGGTGTCAAAATATAGTAATATTTACCTCAAGGTTCAATGTCTGGTGCTGGCTCACTTTGAGAAGTCACAGCGGTCACGGACCATTCCGTGACCGAATTCCGTGCTTGTGTCACGGTGTGGACTCCCGCTTTTCAGCGGGACAGGCTGTGACACCTGTGAAACTGAGCCAGTACGCAATGTCTCATGATTAAATGTAATTCAATGAGGAATATCCGATTTAACTCCCCACTCCTTATTGGGTTGTGGACCCATCGTGAAAACAAGTGTTCCGCCGTTCTTCAGTGCATCGTGTGGGAGATACGGTTTATCCCACCTCTTGGCGTTCAATCGAGCTGATTGTACATAGATATTTTCGTCCGACAGATTCTCGGCCATCATCGTGAACGTCTTTCCGTTCGAAAGATGCATCACGGCTTTCTTCAATGCAGGACTTCCGATCACATAGTAGTTACTGCCGGGACATACAGGATAAAATCCCATTGCATTGAAGATGTACCAGGCAGACATCTGTCCGCAATCATCGTTTCCGGAAAGTGAATTTGGTTTGTTCCCGTACTGTGTCTTCATGATTTGGTGTGCGAGCTTCTGTGTCTTCCACGGTTGATCAGCATAACAGTAAAGGAAAATGATGTGATGGCTCGGCTCATTCCCATGCCAGTATTCTCCAATTCTGCCCTGGATGTCGTCCATACTTTGAGTGCTGTCGCTTGCGCTCACAATAAAAAGAGAATCCAGTTTCTGTGCGAATCGTTCCTTTCCGCCCATTAGTGTCATCAACCCTGGCACGTCGTGTGGAACATACCACGTGTACTGCCAGCTTGTTCCTTCTGTGATATCGCCTCTATCGACATATGCATGTGGGTCGAATGGAGAATGCCAGTGTCCTTGCGAATCCCTCCCCCTCATAAGATAGTATGACGTATCGAAAAGATTCCTGTACGCACCCGCTCGTTTCACGAAATATTCGTAATCGTTTTTCTTCCCAAGCGATTTTGCCATCTGCGCGATGCAATAATCGTCGTATGCGTATTCAAGAGTTTTGGAAACCGACTCGTTCTCTTTATCAAATGGAACCCAACCCAGGGTTGCGTATGTCGCAGCGTTATCATAGTTGGGATTCATCGCAGTGGTCTTGATTGCCTCATAGGCACGCTTCGGGTCAAATCCCTTGAGTCCTTTCATGTATGCATCGACGATGACTGGAACCGAGTGGTATCCTATCATGCACCATGTCTCGTTGCCCTGCAGCGACCAGACCGGAAGGAGGTGCTCAACACTTTGATCGTAATGGGCAAGCATCGAATTGATCATGTCGGCGTCACGTTGTGATTGAATCAAGGTGAAGAGTGGATGTGTCGCACGGTAGGTATCCCAGAGTGAAAAGATCGCATAGTTTGTGAATCCCTTTGCCTGATGGATGTTCTGATCCAACCCGCGATACTCTTTGGTGATATCTTGATAGACGTTAGGAGCCAAAAATGCATGATACAATGATGTATAAAAGGTTTCTTTGTCTTCCTGCGACCCCTCGATCTGGATCTTGCTCAGCTCGCGATTCCACTTTTCTCGCGTTTGATGTTGAACGTTCTCAAAATCCCAACCGGGAATTTCTGCATCAAGATTTTTCAAGGCATTGGCTGTGCTGATCGCTGAAATCGCAATCTTCACCATGAGGGCTTCATTGCTTCGAGTGTTGTATTGCGCATAGAATTGTATGCTTTTACCGGAAGCTTCAGCGCGGCTTCGGAACCGATAGGTATTATAGATGACAAGTTTTCCATCCTTCATAATTCCATAGTGATCGAAGTGGCGCGAGTAGCGTGCGGCAAAATAAAGATACCGCTCCCGTGCCCACCCGTTCACCAGATGAAAAGCGGTGATCGTTGAATCGTTCAGGACATGGAGATTCGACCAGACGACATTCCAGCGGAGAACATGGTTGAGATCGGTAAGGATGAAGGCGCTATCGGTCTTCGGATATGTTAATCGGATGATTCCAGCGCGATCGGCGGCTGTGAGTTCCACCTTGACACCGGAGTTCTGAAGCTTCACACTGTAGTATCCGGGTGAAGCAGTTTCATCTGCATGTGAATATGGTGATCGATATCCTGAATCGGGATGCGCTTTTGATCCTTCAATAAATTTGGGAGTGCCGACGGCGGGCATGAACAGGAAGTCGCCAAGGTCGGGTATGCCTGTCCCATTGAGGTGTGTCAAGCTGAACCCGATAATCGAGCTGTCGGAGTACTCATACCCAGAGGCTGTTTCCCAAAGCGAGTCGTCGGTATCGGGACTGAATTGGATGCTTCCAAATGGTGCCGAAGCCCCCGGATAGGTATTCCCTTCACCCTGTGTGCCGACAAATGGACGAACGTAATCGACGAGTTGAGGCTGATCTGTTACGTGTTTCCCTAAATGTTTCGTGGGCTTGCCCGCCGAAGAGATGGTAGGCTTGCTAAATCCGAAAAGGAGCATTGTTGTGAAAAGAAGAACAAGTGGTAGAAACGAGCGCGCGTGGTTGTACTTCATGAGAGATCTCCATGGTTTGAAAAGAACGTGGATTTGTTTGGTAATTAAATACCCCTTTCTGAATATACAAGTGTCATGGTTAGTGCTGTTGTGAATCGTTATTGTTTCTTGCATGACCATACATCGTTGCTGTATACAAATTCGGTTTGATTATTGATGCCTGGCCCGCCGTATTTGCCGCCGGTCATGATGATCTGATCATTGAAAATACAGGTGGCAACTCCGCCTCGTGGAGTCCAGGGCGCTCGCTGTGCTTTCCACGTGATGCCGTCAGAAGAATAGAGGACTTCGCTACTGAACTTCCCGCTCCGATTGCATCCGATAAGCCACATCTTGTTGTCGAATATCTCGACGGAGTACCCGTAGATATCTCCCTCGGCAATATTGGAGGTGAGTAATTTCCACTGCAGCCCATCGGATGAAACCCATGCGTCGTAGCCGAGCATATACAAGTCGCCCTTGAAGATCACGAAGTGTTGTCCAGCTCGCTTCCCGAAGGGAAGATTGTCCGTTACCTTCATCCAATGAACTGCGTCAGACGAAACCCATGCATCGCTGTACTTGCCAGTTGCATCTTCACCTCCAACAATCCAAATTTTGTTTTGAAAAACAAATGGATGATAGAAGTAGCGCTTGGGGAGGTTCGAATCCTTTGAGAGAATCTCCCAGCTCTTGAAATCAGATGTCCGGGCGATCTGCGTCGTCTGAACATACCGCTCGATATTACCCTCGAACGTGCCGAGCGCATAGATAAAGCCATTGAACTCTACATAGTCGAGAAATGCCTGATTCTTGACAATGTTTATCAGGCTCCTTTTCTGCCAGATTCTTCCGTCGGTAGATGACCATACTCCGGCGGAATGGAAGGCCCAGAGATTCGTATCGTTGGCGAACAATTGGAAATTGTAGCTCTTTGGGAAATCAGCTTTGGCGGTGAGTTGGGTCCAAACATATTTCGTTTCAAGACTGTCACCTTGTCCAGGTCTTCGCCCCGTGAGTAAAGGTGATCCGTTCGACGGAAGAAGACTCGCCAACACGAGTCCAAATAAGATTTTGTACAGAGTGTTCATAACGTTAATCCTTACAATAATGGCGCACAACAAATACAATCAGTCGACGAGGATCTGTTCGATAGTTTGCAACTCTACATCTAGAAACGTCAGACGCTTGAGAGCCCCGACGGCGTCATCAATTTGCGCCGGGCGACTTGCTCCAATGAGCGCCGACGTAACTTCGTCGTGCCGAAGAACCCATGCAAGTGCCATTTGTGCTATTGTTTGTCCGCGTGCCTTCGCGAGTTCTTGCAGACGGCGTGCTTTGACAAGCTTGTCCTGCGTGACCTGTTCGCGTTTAAGAAAACCGTGCGGTTTTGCGGCGCGGGAATCAGCAGGAATGCCCGCGAGATACTTATCCGTCAACAATCCCTGTGCGAGGGGTGAAAAGACGATGCAGCCCATACGCTCGTCGCGCAGGACTGAGAGCAACCCGTCCTCAATCCAGCGGTCGAACATACTATAACGCGGCTGGTGAATCAAGCATGGGGTTCCCATTGTTTTCAAAAGGTGGGCCGCCTGCCGGGTTTGATCAGGCGAATACGACGAAATCCCTACATAAAGAGCTTTCCCGCTTCGCACGATGGAATCAAGAGCGCCCATCGTTTCTTCCAGTGGTGTGTCAGGATCCGGTCGATGATGATAAAAAATATCGACGTAGTCTAAACCCATGCGGCGCAAGCTTTGATCCAGGCTCGCGATCAGATATTTCCGTGAGCCCCACTCTCCGTATGGGCCGGGCCACATCAAATAACCAGCCTTCGTCGAGATGATGAGTTCATCGCGGTACGCGACAAGGTCGCGGCGGAGAATCCGACCGAACCGTTCTTCGGCGGAACCCGGCGGCGGGCCATAGTTATTTGCAAGGTCAAAGTGTGTTATCCCGAGATCAAATGCCCGAAGAATCATTGCGCGTGCATGCTCGCGGCTATCGATTTCGCCGAAATTGTGCCAGAGCCCGAGAGAGATCATTGGCAACTTCAAGCCGCTCCATCCGCAGCGCCTATACTGCATAGTGTCGTACCGGGTATTTGATGGATTGTACATGATCGAAGTAATATCTAAGTGTGAACTACCGAAGTCAAAGCCCGTGATTCTAACCTACACATCAGATTCTTTTTGTAGGATCGGCTGTTCTATTTGGTGATACTTCTCATTTCAAAGAAAAAGATCTATTCAGCAACAAAAGGTCTTGACTGAGCCGGCTCTGCCTTGATCGTTAATGTTGCAGTCTTCAATCCCTCCGAAGTCGCTTTCAGCACAATCGAACCGGGCTCACGAGTGGATTGTACAATTACCTGACACTTCCCGTTGAAGAGCCGTCGCTGGTAATGACCATCAAGATACTTGTCCAGTTCATGACTGCTCGGATTTCCGTTGCCCACACCAATGATGTTCGCTTTGTTATTCGTTTCAAAGCGGATCAAGTTATCGGCAATCGGCACTTCTCTGCCTTGTGCATCAAGTACCGAGACATTCACAACACAAACGTCCCCTCCGTCGGCGTAAATAGCAGAACGGTCTGGTGACAGTTGAATGCGAGCTGGCTTACCTGTGGTTTCGACTTTCGTTGTCAGCGCTTTGCCGCTTTTCCAGCCCCTAGCTTCGAGCGTTCCGGGTTCGTACGAGACTTTCCATTCAAGATGAGAGTTCAGTTCCATTTTTTTTCTGCCCAAACTTTTTTTATTGAGGAACAGCTCAACACTGTCGCAGTTGCTCTGGCACCACACGTCGATCGGCTGTCCTTCTTTTCCTTCCCAATTCCAATGCGGGGCGAGGTGTAACACGTCCTTATCGGACCACCACGATTGATAGTAGAAGAAATTATTTTTTGGGAACCCACACACATCCATGATGCCGAAATGCGAGCTAATGCATGGCCAGGTGTACGGACTCGGCTCGCCGCGGTAATCAAAACCCGTCCACACGAATCCTCCTCCAAACCACAGTCGTGTTGCAAAATGCTTCCACCATTCTTCCGCAAGAGCGCCATATCCGGGTTTATTCACATCATAGTCGGTTACGTAACCATTCACGGTATCTGTTGCATAAATTCCGCGTGTAAGATATGTGCTTGCTTCCTCGGTCCCCCATACTGGTTGTTCAGGATGCTCGCGATGGTATTTGTCGATATCTCCTCTATTGAAATAGTTTACTCCGCGCACGTCAACCACGCTGTTGATGCCTTTGTACCCGTTGCCGTTATCTGCCGCATACGTGCAGAGACGCGAAGGGTCGAGCTTCTGCTGTAAACGTATTAGCGAGCGGGCAATATTTGCCCCCACGTCCGAATCATGAATGTCCCACTCTTCATTGCCAACCGACCAAATGATGACGGATGGATGATTTCTGTCGCGGAGAATGAGGTGTTCAAACTGCCCCATCAGTTCTGGGGTGCTTCCCATTAACCGGTTTTCGTCCATCACGAGCATTCCAAGCTTGTCGCACGCTTCAAGCAGTTCGGGAGTTGGAGGATTGTGACTCGTCCGGTACGCATTCACTCCCATTTCTTTTAGTCTTTCGATCCTGTAATACTGTAATCTATCCGGTAATGCAGAGCCAACGCCAGCATGGTCTTGATGACAACAAACGCCTTTAATTTCGATACGCTTTCCGTTAAGAAAGACTCCATTGTCTTTGTCGAACTTAATGGTACGAATACCAAACGTCGTTTCGGTCCGATCGACCGGTTCATTTCCATATTGGACAACTGAGACCAACTTGTACAGGTAAGGAGATTCCGGAGACCAGAGTTGTGGATTGGACACTTCAAGGTTTTGATGCAGCATTTTCTGCTCGTGAGGGGAGAAGCTTAAAGGTTCTGACAACACCGTTCCTACAATCTTTTCGTGGTCATCAATGATCGTAGAAAGCAAAGTACAGTTCGCCTGAGCATCGCGTTCGTTGAAAACATTCGTCTCGATATTCACAGTCGTTGTATTCTTATGTACTTCTGTTGTAACGAACGTGCCATATTGGGGAATATGAAGCGAGGGGTATTTCATGAGCCACGTGTGACGGTAGATGCCGGCGCCTTCGTAGAACCATCCTTCCGCTTGCGTGGCGTCGGCGCGCACGACGAGGACATTCTTTTTTCCATAGTTTAGGTAGTCCGTAATGTCGAAGATGAACTCGCTGTAGCCGCTCAAGTTTCGTCCGAGAAACTGTCCGTTGAGCCAGACGATGCAGTCGCGAAAGACGCCGTCGAACTTTACCGCGATCCGCTTACCGCTATCGGACTGTGGAACGGTGAACGAGCGGCGGTACCACCCGATGCTTGTTTGAGGAAATTGCCTCCCGATGGGCTTGAAGCCGTGGTCGTGAAGAGTCTTATCCTTTATATGGACAAACTCCAACTCGACCGCCCAATCGTGAGGGATATCCACGGTTCTCCATGTGGTGTCGTTGAAATCCGGATCGGCAGGACCGCTCGCTTCAGCTGCCTTGGCAAACGATGCTGCCTTGCCGTAGCCGAAATCTCCTTCGATCGATGCCGCATCACCGAGATGAAACTTCCAGCCGAAATCGAGGAGGAGCTGCTCGCGGATTGGTTTTGTATTTGAGGTTTGGGCAGCAGCGGTACCCGTGATTATCATGACCGCCACTGCGGCGACTACTGTAAGGTGTTTGATGTGTGTGAGTAACATTATGATTTTCCTTATTGTTGTGGGTTTGGTTGATCGCTTTCGTTCCGACGAAGATCGTCAGAACGACAAAAAGCGCTGGCGGATAGACGCTACATTCCCTGAACTCCTCCCCCAGCGAGGCTGTCCAAAAAGAAGAGGGTGTCATTCTGAACGAAGTGTCCGAAGTCCCGAAGGTCCGAAGGACTCCTTCGGAGGATTCCTTCGGAAGACCCCTTCTGGCGAAGCCATCCCTTCGGGAGG
>JACOSX010000164.1 GCA_016178625.1 Ignavibacteria bacterium | reverse complement strand
GTCGTATCTCTGCCGTTGATCTGCGTCTTTAACCCACCGATTTTTGTATTCACCTTCGAACGGTTGTTCGTGAGATTCGCACCATAACTCACACTGATCATCTCATACCATGCAAGGTCGGTGAGATCGGATGATGTTGTTCTGCTAAAGCGAAACGGATAACTGCCGCTGTGACTGAAGCTTAAGGAGGGTAACGTTTCATAAATACTTCCATCAATGAGATTCTGTCGGCGACCGACGTTCAGCGTAGTACTGTTTTTTTCGTCCCATGACTTTGAGAGCGTAGCGTTCGAAGTAATATCCTGTCGTAGTGCTTGATTGAGATCAATCGTATTCTGATAGGCATTCGAGCTGGCAAACGTAAAATTGACATTGAGGGAAGTGGTTGGATCGATTGTCTGGTTGTGGAGAAAATTAAGCGTATACGACTCGCTCAGTTTCCGTCCCGCGTCGCTACTTTCTCCCTCGATGAACTTCTTATATTCACCGGAGAGACTTCCGTTGAGGTAATATCGCAAGTTATATCGGTAATTGGAATAGAGTGCCCAGCTTCCTTTCGTGTAAAGGTCTGTCTTCAGACTCAGATCCATATAATCATTCATTGCAAAATAGTATCCGATGTGCCTGAGCAGTCTGCCGTGCGTGGCATCTTCAGCGATCGCAGGAGCAATGATGCCAGACCGTCGCCCACTCTTGTTCGGAAAGACTCCCAGGGGCAGCCAGAACAATGGCACATCCGCTATGTACAGATACACAGGCTCTGCGATCACTTTGTCACCGGGTGTGACTTTCATTTTCGGACTACTGAAATAATAGTGGGGCTCAGGTTGATCGCATGTTGTGTAACGACCGTCCGCGACGAATAAGATATCCTGCCCAACCTTTTTGATTTTCTCACCGTGATAATATCCCTGATCGATCTTCGTATCGGCGACGTTGATCCTCCCTTTTTTAGATTTGAAATTATATCCGAGTTCTTTCCCGTGATATTCTTCCCCGCCGTCTTTCATGATCGGCAATCCGCGCATCTTGTTGCCTGTCGAATCCGTTGAGTCAGTGACACCTCGGGCAACCATCGTTGAAGAATTCCAGTCGATGTCGATGTGATCCGATTGAAGTTCCATCTTCTGATATTTGAGGTCTCCTTTGGTATACAAAGACATGGTTTTCGTGCTGAGGGAATAGCTGATCGAATCGGCACTCGCGTAGTTCACGACTGTGTCGATTCCGGTCACGGAGGATGTGTCTTTGATAGAAGATAACGTGTCGGAAGGTGATCTCAGCAGATGAAGCTGAGTGGAGTCCCGACGAGAAATGAGGGAATCATTATGAACCTGATTCTGTGGAGATACGGGGGAAACAACAAGGAACATCAAAAGGATGGTGCGTCGAACGCCCATGCACGAATTCACATTTCAGAACACTAAACTTGCCGCGCCAATAATGCCTGCAGAATTACCAAGCTTTGCACGGACGATCCGTATCCCATTTTTATGAGGCTTAAGCACTCTCGCCCGAAGACTCTTCTCTACCGATTTGAATACGAAATGCGGCGCAGCCGAAATCCCACCACCGATTACTGCAACCCGCAAATCCAGAATGTTCATGACCGAGGCAAGCGCGGATCCGAGTAAATCCCCCGCTTCCTCGAGAATCTCGGTTGCCACCGGATCGTCAAGCTCAGCCGCTTCAGCGATAATCGAAGGTTCGATCTTTTCTAGATTTCCGTCTACCAGTTCTATGATTTTTGAAGGCTCCTGGTCTTTTCGTCTCCCCTCGAGAATTTCCTTCGTGCGTTGGGAAAGGTAACGTTGACCGATATACGCTTCGATACACCCGCGACTACCGCAGTTGCACTCCCGACCGTTGTAATCAATTGAAAGATGTCCTATCTCTCCTGCACCACCGTGTGGGCCACGATAGATTTTACGATCAAGGATAATTCCACCTCCAATACCAGTACCCCAGACGACAAAGAGGAAATCCTTGAACTCATAGCCTGCGCCGTATTTGGCTTCGGCAAGCGCGGCACAATTCGCATCATTCTCGATGAAGACAGGGACAGAAAATGCATTTCGGATTGCCTTGGCTAACGCAACTTCCGTCCAGCCTGAAAAATTCGGGGGGTGGTGAACTGAGCCGTCCTCGATGCGAACGACACCTGGCGCACCGATCCCAATGCCACAACACGACGCCTGTTTGTGCTTGCTGAACAACTCCCGAACACTGAAGACAATATGTTGAATGACCGTTGAAGGTCCTTTGTTCGCTCTTGTCTCTACCGTCAGTTGATCGATGATTTTCCCCTTCTTGTCGACAACCCCCGACTTGATTGTTGTCGCTCCAAGATCGATCCCGATGGCAAACGTTTTCTTACCGGTCATCGTTGTTTGCTCTTCCAAAGATGATTTAAGTGCTCATGAATTTGTTTTTCCGAGCCACTCTCGGTCGGATAGTAGTAAATTTTGTCTTTCAGATTCTCAGGGAGGTATTGCTGTTCGGTGAAATGCTCGACGTAGTCATGGCTATATTTATATTCTTTGCCGTACCTGAGATCTTTCATCAGCTTCGTTGGGGCATTACGAAGATGAAGTGGAACTTCATCATGGGAGCGTTGCTTCACGTCAGCGAGGGCTTCCTCAATCGCTCTATATGAGGCATTACTTTTCTGGGCAGATGCAAGGTAGGTAGCCACCTGTGATAGAACAATGCGCGCTTCGGGCATTCCTATGTAATCCACCGCAGTAAAGCAACTTGTAGCAAGTGTCAGCGCGTACGGATCGGCATTGCCGATGTCTTCTGAGGCAAGAACGATCATCCTTCGCGCTATAAATTTCGGATCTTCCCCTCCTTCAAGCATTCGTGCCAGCCAGTACACTGCAGCGTCAGGATCACTTCCTCGCATACTCTTGATAAAGGCTGAAATGATGTTATAATGTTCCTCACCACCTTTGTCGTATTTGATATGGCGGCGTTGGAATGCTTCCTCAATGGCTTGGATCGTGATTGCCTTTTCCCCTCGCCGATTTAGGTTGACAAGCCGAAGGGCGGTCTCAACTCCGTTCAAAACAATTCGGGCATCACCTCCTGCCAGCAGTATTAAGAGCTCTCGTTCCTTTTCACCGATTTCAATCCTCTGACTGCGCAGAACGATATCTTCCCGAAGCGCATGGTCGATAAGTTGATTGAGTTCCGTAGCTGCTAATGGTTGCAAGACATAGACAAGACAACGTGAGAGAAGAGGTGTGATGACTTCAAACGATGGGTTTTCGGTTGTTGCCCCAATCAGGGTGATGACGCCATCTTCGACACTGTGAAGCAACGCATCCTGTTGTGCTTTGTTGAAACGATGAATTTCATCAATGAATAAGATTGTCCGTTTCTTGAGTCGCTTACGATTGGTTACCGCACGTTCGATAACTTTCCGAACATCCTGCACGCCTGAAGAAACCGCACTTAATTGAAAATAGTCTGCATTCGTTCGGCGGGCAATGATCCGGGCAAGAGTGGTCTTTCCGCATCCCGGTGGTCCCCAAAATATCATGGAAGGAAGTTCATCACGCTCGATCATGATGCGGAGAGGTTTTCCCTCACCGAGGAGATGTCTCTGTCCTAGAAATGCATCCAGTGACGTTGGTCTGAGACGCTCGGCAAGTGGGGCTGACGCAGAGTTCTCCTCCGATGACTTCGGTGATTCCTGTTGTTCAAACAATTCCATCGGCATATTGAGACGATGCATCAGCAGACGTAGGTGTTCGCCTCGATCCGGATCGGCGTGGAATATAGGGGATTGCCCATTGGCTCGTCTATTGCTCCTTCTTCACCCTATATACCGTTTCGCCTTCACGAATCATGCCGTACTTCTCGCGCGCAACTTTCTCGATCGCTTTAGGATCGCCATCAAGTGCCTTTGATTGCTGTTGCAACTGAATTTGTTCCTGTTGCGCTTCGCGAATTTTCTCTTGCACCTGATGCTTTTGCGATTCGAGGCTGAATCGCTGGATGATCCCCTTGTTGCTGAACGTGATAAAGAAAAAGACGGGAACGGCGACGAGCAATGAGAACAGGATGTTCTTCTTCACCAATGTTTTCTTGATCCCCTGCAGAACACCGAATCTTGGTCGTACCTTTCGATAAAACTGATCATCCATGGATTCAAATTTACAATAATTTGGATGAATATCCAATTTGCGGTACCGTCAGAACACCCTTGGCTGTTAGAGCAATCGCACCGTGGGGCTTAGTTCTCATTCCTTGTACCAATCTTTCTTCGGAGCGAAGGTTGTTTTCAGGCTTTGTTTGTCCCGATACCTTTCCAACGCTAATTGGATGAGACGATCAAGAAGTTGAGGATACGAAATGCCCGATGCTTGCCACAGTTTCGGATACATGCTGATGGAAGTGAAGCCGGGGATCGTGTTGATTTCGTTCATGTAGATTTTGTGAGATCGTTTCGCCACGAGAAAATCTACTCGTCCCATCCCTGAACAATCTATCGCTTTGAACGTACGAACCGCTAACTCCTGAAGTTTTTTCACGACATCCTTAGGCAACTTCGCGGGAATAATTGCTGTCGATTTGCCATCGACGTACTTCGCATCGTAATCGTAGAATTCATTCGATGAAATGATCTCACCAGGCACGGAAGCGATCGGGTCGTCATTGCCGATGACACTTACTTCGATTTCACGAGCGTGCTCTATCCCTTTTTCCACAAGGATCTTCCGGTCATACTCCGCAGCAAGCTCGATCGCTTGGTGGAGCTCTTTGCGATTATGCGCTTTCGATATCCCGACACTCGAGCCTGAGTTCGCCGGCTTGACAAACGTCGGATATCGAAGCTTCTTCTCTATCATCGTAACCATTTTCTTTTTCTCGTACCTGCGCATAAGAAACCAAACGTATGGTGTAACTGGAATACCCTCGTGTTCACACAATTGCTTGGTGAGGACTTTGTCCATTCCAACGGATGAACCTAAAACGCCTGCGCCAACGTATGGCATTCCGGCAAGCTCGAACAAGCCTTGCACCATGCCATCTTCGCCGTAGGTGCCGTGAAGAACGGGAAAAATAACGTCAAGCCGTTCGGTTTGGGGGACCGCAGAGTCTGCACGTATCTCCACCAAACCCTTTTGTGCCGGATCAGGGAGAAGAATTCTCTCTGGCAATCCGTCTACAGCATGGCCGTGTTCCTTGAGAAGCTTGAGAGTGTCGGGTGAGCTGAGCCACCGTCCTTCAGGACTAATTCCAATTGGGACGACTTCATACTTGTCCTTGTCGAGTGCATTGATGATGGAGGTTGCAGAAACGAGAGAGACTTCATGTTCAGCGGATCGACCACCGAAGAGTACACCGACGCGAAGTTTGGGTTTGAGACCGGAGGTGGAAGAATTGGGTTCCATTATGATTTCGATTTAATCATGTGTCGAACAAATTCTCGTATCTCTTCATCGGAAGGTGAAGTCGAAGAGGGTTCGTTGTGTTGAGGTTGTGTCTCACAAGCTGGTTTTGCTGAGAAGTCTTTTCCATACGCTTCCAAGCTAATGGCGCGAAGCTTTTCAACATCTCCCGAGGATAGTACCTTCTCTCCATCGAGCATCCGCGCGACAAAGGTAATGTGAGCAGCATGTTCAACTTTCTCCATCTTGAAATACGCGTCATAGAGATCTTTACCGTATGTGACGACACCATGATTCGCCAGCAAGATAGCGTCGGCGTTTCCGACATAAGGAGCAAGCGAATGAGCGACCTCTTGTGTTGATGGGGTTGCGTATTCAGCCAGCGGGATTGATCCAAGACCAACGATAACTTCTGGGAATAGGCACGCATTGAGAGCTTGTCGAGCAGTTGCAAATCCCGTCGCGTATGTAGGATGCCCATGAACGACAGCCTGAACGTCGGGGCGCTTGGAGTAGATGAACAGATGCATCCCCAGTTCAGTCGATGGTTTCAATCCTACCGTTCTGGGATTGCCGTTAGTGTCAACCTCAACGAGATCATCCGGTGTAACCATACCTTTGTTGACGGACGTTCGGGTCGTGAGGATATTCCCGTTCTCAAGCCGCGCGCTCACGTTGCCATCAGTCGCCGTCACAAAACCTTTCGCGTACAGCCGATGGCAAATGTCGATAATTTCCCCTGCTACCTTCTGAATACTCTCTCTCATGTTTTATTGCCCCTACATTCCTATCAGTTTCTTGACCGTTAACCCTACAAGAATTGCAACTGCTAAACTTGTGGAGGTGCCGATGAGATAATATTCGGCAAATTTTTTGTCACTCTCCAACTCTTTGAAGCGAGCAATTGATTTTGCAGTTAATGCAAATGCGATCGCTGAGTAATTATCTGTCAACACAAACGTCAGCGTTATGATTCTCTCGAGAATTCCAATCCATTCTCCCATGTTTCGGCTCTGCTCAAGAGTAGGTTGTTTCGTGTCATTTATATTCGCGAATTTATTCAGCAGTCCGCGCACAATACTTGCACCTCCGTCTATGACGAACAAGTATGTACTTATAAGTATCATCAGAACGCCGCCGTGTTCTTTAAGGGGATGGTTCAGCGATTCAATGCTTGCCAACAGCCACTGCTCCACACTGACATACCATCCATGAAGTTGAAGCGGTATGGCGAGACGCCATGCAATGAATATTCCTATTACAAATAAAACCTGCTTGAAGAGATATCCTTCTAACGTTTTCTTTCTTGCATCCCACTTCGATGCCCCGACTCTCAAAGATTCGTGTAGAAAATTCGCTCCAGCAATGACAATATAACTAAGGACGAGTTGTAGAGAAGTAAAACCGAGAGTAACAATGAACAGTGATATAAACAATCCAAACGACCCTCTCACAGCAAACTTCATTTTCTCTCGACCATCGTTGACTTGTGTTTGCCATTTCCGGCGCAACAAGAATTCAAACAACGAATATCCGAACAGCATTGCCGCAAGCGCTCGTGTATGGATTTCATTTCCCATTTTTCCTCCTTATTCCCCGCTTCTACTCTGCAGGGTTTTTCAACAACGACTATTCTTGGTTGTGGTTTCATTACACAACCTCATTAAGCTGTATATTACAAACACAACCTTTTATAGTTGTATTTTTGCGCCACAACATTAACGGGTTGTAGTACGATGACACACAACAACACCGCAAATAACCTCCGCACCTTCTTTGTCGGCAGCATCCCACTCATGACAATGTCCGGAAAAATTCGTTTAGTGAATTCTCTGCTTCAATCAACTCCCGCACATTAGAAGAAGAGGCAGCCTTTGAAACCGCCTGCTGGGAAATCTTTAGTCGGGCGGCGACCTTTTTCTGTTTGTGATCCCTTAGCAACTGTGTAATTTCTTTTTGCCGAGGCGTAAGACGCGCCCTCCCTTTTTCAACCATACCAATAAGGGCATTCACGAGAGACGCTGCGCGGTCATCAACGTCATAAAGAAGTTTACGTTTATCTCTTTTTGCTCGCTCCAGCGCCGACCGTGCACGATGAAACGCTTCACCGTCGATATTCAACGTATCATGCGTAAGTGGAGTAGAAAGCGCACCGATACCGATTCCAAACGCAAACGGAACTCCTCCAACGTGCTCCTCGAAGCGCCGTATGAGCTGATAGCTCTTCGCTGCTGTCTTGAGCAAGCCCTGAAACTCATCACCTCTGTTAATGACGAACGGTGCGGCAAGCTCATCTTTGAATTCCTTGTTCAATCGTTTGACGGCTTCTTGAAACCTCCGTTGAATGATCCCGCGGTCCTTCAGCATCCGCGATCGGTTCATATCGCCAATGATTGCACAATAGGCTCGTCCTCTCATATCAAGTTCATCCCCGTCGATGTTCGGTCTTTTGTGTTCACAAGGCGCTCAAGAGATCATCAACAATATGATACTTCTGAAACGGCGGCATCATGTAAATGCCGGCGACGCAGCCTTTTGCTTCTTTGATCAAGTCCATCGAAAGTTTCACGCCAACTTTTGCCGCATCCGGACCGGCAGTGCGAATCTTCTCGCGGAGTTTTTCCGGGATCCGCATCCCCGGAACCTCGTTGTGCAGAAAATCAGCATGTTTGTAACTACGTAGGGGAATAATTCCCAACATCAAAGGAGTCTTCAAGTGCTCTGTACGTTTGAGGAACGTCTCCAATGTCCTCATTTCGAAGAGAGGTTGCGTAAAGAAGATATTCACACCCGCTTCAACTTTCCGTTCCGCCCTTTCGATTTCCACGTCCAGGTTGTCGGCACTTGGGTTCGCGGCGCAGGCAATATAAAACGCCGTCGGACTGCCAATCGAATTACCCATGATATCGGTCCCGTGATTCATCGCATCAACGGCACGGATCAATCCCACAGCATCGACATCGTAGACAGAATTGGCATGGGGGTAATCTCCGATCCCCGCAGGATCTCCGGTAATGCACAATACGTTTCGCAAGCCCAACGCGTGCGCGCCGAGAAGCTCCGCTTGCAATCCGATAAGGTTATGATCACGAGTCGCACGATGACACATCGCTTCAATGCCCACGCGTTGTTGGATCATCACTGAAATGGCAATGGAGCTCATCCGCAAACGTGCGCGTGCACCTTCCGTGATATTGACGGCATCGATTTTCCTCTCGGAACAATACTGCGCTGCTTCAAGCACGCTCGTCATATCGAGACCGCGAGGAATATCAAGCTCAACAGTTGTCATGAGTTTCTTGCCAACGTTGCGGGCAAACTTCGACCATCGAGAGCTTTCAACATAGTATTGTGGTTCGGGTGGGATGTTGAGTTTCTCTCGTGACTTTATCTCGACTTTGGGCGCCGGCTTTCCAACCTTCATCCCCTTCACCACCTCTGCCATGGCGCGGATATGCCCGGGAGTTGAGCCACAACATGCACCAACGAGCGTTACGCCAGCTTCGACAAGTTCTTTCGCGTATGTCGCGAGGTACTCAGGTGTAGTATGATAGATCGATCGTCCGTTGAGGAGAGTCGGAATTCCCGCGGCCGGTTGGGCTGAAAGGATCACTCCATCTTTATGAACGTTTCGGATGATGCTGAACATCCGTTGCGGTCCGACCGTGCAATTAGCACCGACAACATCCGCACCTTGCTCGATGAGATGCTCGATGACGTCGATGGGAAACGAGCCACTGAGGATTGCACCATCTTCCGCAAATGCTTTCTGTGCGACAATAGGGAGATCGGTGAGACTCTTGGCAACCGCGAGCGCCTCATCGAGTTCCTGCACGCTGACGAATGTCTCGAGCATGATGAGATCGACGCCCGCCTCGAGTACGATCTCCATCTGTTCCTTGAATGCATCCCTCGCCTGCTGGCGCTTTATTTTCCCGATCGGTTCAAGCAACATGCCGGTGGGTCCGATAGCTCCGGCGACATAGACAGTGTCACCCGCCGCACGGCGTGCAATCTCGACACCCCGGCGGTTGATGTCACCTAATTGATCTTGAAGATGAAACTGGGACAGTCTCAGGCGGTTGGCTGAGAAAGTGTTGGACTCTATAATTTCTGATCCCGCGCTGATGTATTCTCGATGAACGCGTTCCACGATATCGGGATTTTTGACATTCTGGATTTCGTGCGGAAGCTCCGGGTACTCATACAGATCGAGCAGCGTGCCCATGGCACCGTCGCAGACGATCGGACCTTCTTTGATGCGTTCTCGAAATGGTTTCTTCATTCGTTCTTCAAAAATAAAAAATCCCGACACGGGATATCGGGATTAGTATAGCAAATAGGGGAAAGAATTCCAAACAACGGCTATTGAGCACCTCAGTGTGGCAGCCGATCACTGATCGGCGTTTCCAGTATGCGGGGTAGTGACCTGCTACTGCTCGATGCCCGTGATCGGATTAGCGATGCAGCCTGAACAGAAGCGATCCCAGCGCGCGTCGACCTTACCCCGTAATACTGGATCAGTTAACATGATTTATCAAATTGTGTTCAGACAACCCTAACTTCCCCGCTCATCAGCTTCGGCAAGAGCGTATCGCGGAGTTGCAGAAGCGTGAGAGAAAACATGCACTCAAGGATGAACAATCTCATAAATTGTCTCCAAGACTCCATCAACATTCTTCAACACATCAAGGTTGCTAAATCGCACTACTCGTAATCCTTCGCATTCCAAATAGGCTGTCCGTTCCTTGTCGTACGCTTTTCCTTCTTCAGTGTAGTGTTGGCCTCCATCTAGCTCGACCACAATTCCACGTTTGATGCAGAGAAAATCTACGATGTACGGACCAACAGGTGCTTGTCTCCGGAACTGCACGCCAAGTTCTTCGTTGCGAAGTCTCGACCACAACTTTCGTTCCGCATCGGTCATCTCACGCCGAAGCTTGCGTGCTTTTTCAATTGTGCCTTTTACATACTTGAAGTACCTTGGCATTTTCTAACCCCCTGTCGTCCCCCTATTAGGGGGACAGCTGATTCCCTCCCCTAACAGGGGAGGGTCAGGGTGGGGTTCAAACCAGATCATAACTTCACCCTCACTTCCCCGCTCATCAGTTTCGGCGGCAGCATACAGCAATATGTTTGCTTCTGTTTCGATGCCTGCGCTCCCTCATTTCTTTCTTGTTGAAGATCTCAGTCATCTGCTTGGTCTCATGAACCCAGTCAGGAGACTGAAACTTGCCGTGATGCCCCCCTTACGAAGTCGAAGATCCCGCATTCCTCTTGCGGGAGAGGGACGACAGGGGGTCGAAAGCATATACCGCCAGACCAGAAGCGATCCCAAAGAGCATCGGCTTTAGATTTGAGTTGGGGGGTCAGTACCTCCGGACGCCTAACGCGAAGGACGAAGAAACCTGTCAATCCGCTTTCGGAGGGCGCCGAGCTTTGTTACTTTGGTTGCACATTCCCAAACTGTCAATACTCTCCATCCTTTACGGCGGAGACTCTGGGCAATCGCTCTGTCTCGAACGACATTCCCAGCTAACTTCGGACCCCAATACCTTCGATTAGAATTGGGAGACGTGCACCTGCTGCATCCTTGGTGCTGATGCCAGAAGCAACCATGGACAAAGATGATCTTCTTTCTTCGAGGAAACACGAAGTCTGGTTGACCGGGGAGATCTGTTCTTTGGTAGAAGAATTTGTAACGCAGTGAAAGGAGTAGTTCATGCACTCGCTTCTCTGGAGTTGAGTCACGGGAACGGATCTTGCTCATTATTTCCGAGCGTTTACGCTTTGAAAAAACATCCACCATGCTGCACTAACCTCAAGGTATGTTGGATTGCCAAGGGATAAGAATATGCTCGTACGTTGCGAGGTCAAGTCCTTTTTTCTGTGTAAAACGTTTCAGAGGCTACGCTGCCAGTTGGTACGATATGAATTTTGTTAATTCATCATTGGGACACAAGAGCGCCCGGATATTCCTCAGCTGC
>JACOSX010000041.1 GCA_016178625.1 Ignavibacteria bacterium | reverse complement strand
ATCTACAACAAAAAACGTCTTCACTCATCGCTGGGCTACTGCTCACCGGTTGAGTTCGAAGATAAATTTCATTCACACAGAGCAGCCTAACTGCCTGCCCGGCTTAATGGGGTCACTCCATGTTGTACCTAACTCTTCCATTACAACTTTAAGGCTCAACGCAGTCGGCATCAGCTCCCATCCCTCTCGGAAGTTGTGAATCGAGAACATGTATAACAACCCCGCGATCTTAGTTGGGGGATCAACCACGTTCGCTGGAATTTCAATTGTTAACTTTTCACCTCTAGCCAACCCTTCTTCTCTAATATCTTGACAACATTTATAGCGTCGTTCTCCATCTAGAATACCATATTTATCCTGACCTTTTAGTTGATACACAGTAATTGGGACTAGCACTCCATGCTGACGGATATTTTCTTTCAAATCATTCAGTGGTTCTGGATCAAATAAGTGGCGAGGATTATTTGTGCTCGGCTTTATTTCATTTAGACCCAGCTTAAGAAGCCGTCCTCCTGGAACAACTGGGGTAATTTTATCAGGTGGTTTTCTTAGCTTGAGTTTTAGTTCCATTTAAGTCTCCGGATTAACAATTGGGCAAGACATTCGAAATGATGATCTCTTTGGAGTAAGATCGACTTCCAATAAAGCCCGCGATATTCCTCTTTACTTCAACTACCTTGCTGTGAAATCCTCGTCGGAGAAACTTGGCCTCCGCAGATTCAGCATAGCTAACCAAGAAGGGGATTTTTATATCGTCGAGTTTTTCCATCCAGATTCTCAACCGCTGGACATCAGTCAATCTGAAAATGGAAGCATCATACTCATTAAAGACCCTGCGAGACTTCACGCTGAAGGGAGGATCCATATAGACGAAATCACCAGATCGTACTTGAGTCAAGACTCTTTCGAAATCGCCGGGGACAAGTCTTGCATTTCTCAACAGCTTTGAGCATGCACTAAGCGTTTCTCTTGAGGGTATGTTTCCAGATTTGTCCCCACCATAAGGAACGTTGAAGTTCCCATTACCATTTGTTCTGTACAAACCATTAAAGCAAAATCTGTTTAAGTATATGAACCTTGCAGCACGTCGAGAAGACGACAATAACTTCGGATCAAGAGCACGAACCTTATAGTATTCGCTTCGATTCTTCCGCATCAATTGAAGCTCATTCAACAATTGTGGCAAGCGATACTTTAGTTCTCGATATGTGAGGATCAGCTCCGAATTGATATCCCCCAGCAAAGCTCTCCTAGGCTGAACACTGAAAAAGAGGCAAGCGGAACCTGCGAATGGTTCTACGTAACGATCACAACTCATATCGTAGTAACTAGAAAGAACTGGCAACAACTGCTTCTTGCTTCCTGCCCAACGCAGAAAACTCTGTCCTCCTACAGTTTTTGCATTCGATTGGTTCAAAGAAGAGACCTCAATTTTACAATAAATGAACTGACCGAAATCCCCCATCTCTGGAGGTAGCTTGTCCAACATGTCAGTACGCGTCAGCAAGCTTGCGCCAATTTACAGCAAAATTTGCCAAGAAGCAACGTCTCGCCCACCCTTCATCTGCCCAAATAAAACCCCCCTACCTGTACGATAGGGGGGTTCGCCTCCATGACCCTCCGATAAATTCTCTAAGCGATCTTCGTTGAAATGGTACTCGAGATTATGCTATTTCAAAATGACAAGTTTCTTGACCTGGGTAATGGACTTTCGTGGATCAATCGTACTCGTCGCTTGGAGTCGATAAAAATATACACCACTTGATACGCCGCTGGCATCCCACGTCGTCTCACTGAATCCCGCTTCTTCAGTCAGGTCCACAAGTTTTGCAACTTCCTGCCCGAGCATGTCATACACCTTCAAGCTCACGCGGCTTAGTTCAGGTAGTTGGTAACGGATGACTGTTGTCGGGTTGAACGGGTTGGGATAGTTCTGTTCAAGTGCGTACTCCGTTGGCAAAGGTTGACTGATGCCGCGGTGCAGGAGAAGTCCGACGTTTGCACTTGCGCTCGACACTGTGATGTTTCCGCTTGCACGGAGGAGCACGTGCCTGCCATTTACTACTAAAGCCGATGTCATTCCTTCTTCTTTGATATCCCAACGTACGGTGATCGGATATCGCCCCGACCTTATCTCAATTGGAAGCAGACAGTCACCCTCGCCGCATGTACTCTCAAGAAACCGATTCGATGCAAAGCGAACATCAAACCCACTGTCGGGTGGAAGGGGAGGGAGGACGAACTGTTCGCGGGTCTGCGGGTCAATCACATTTCCTGAGAACCATAATGTCTGCTGCTTATGTGCAGCATCGACTACGGTGATTGTATTGTATGAATCGAACGTGTTTGTTTTGATCTTCGGCGTTAGTCGTAGACGATTGACCGTGGAAGACAGAGTCAGCTGACCGTTTTGTGAAGTCTTTACCCAATATGCGTTTCCCGGCTCCAGAGTGTCTGCTATTTGATACCCGTTGTTGTAGCCGAAGAAATTCGAGATGACAATGTTTTGAGGCGTGCTGGTGATCGAGCCGACACTGATCGGAGTACTAAGAGACCCAATGATATTCCATTGTGCATGAACCGGTACGATGAGAGAGGTGAGCGGTGGACCGATATGGCCAGCATTCACGTCGGCATCGAACTTCAGCCAATAACCATCTCCGGGTGTAAGCACGCTTACGGGGTTATACGTTCCCTGGAATGCGAATGCAGACGAGACCGCTGATGGATATACGTTCGGTGTGGAATAGTCGGTGTACTGGACAGGCACCGAGATTAAGTTCCATCCAGCGGTAAGACTATGTGCTACCTCTGTGGTGGTCTCTGTGGACTTCGAGAAAACGCCTTCCTCACCTGCGGTGAAGAGATGATCGCTCGACATTGCCAGCCTGTAGAGGTTGCTGTCGGTTCCAGATTCCTCCGTCATCCATTGTTGTCCGCCATTGGTGGTGTGGATGAAGACGCCGCCATCGCCGCACGCCCAACCATTATCCGGGTTGGTAAAGAAGACATCGTGCAATGAAAGCTGAGTGCCGGTTTGAAGCTGGTTCCATGATTGTCCGCCATCGGTCGTTTTCATCATGCCTCCGCCTTCGAGTGTGAGATACCCATTCAACGGATCGGGGAACATAACGTCACACCCTCCCCCCGGTCCGACCGACTGAGAGGGAATCCAATTCCCGCCGCCGTCCGTCGTATGAAGAAGAACAATCATCGAGATCTGGCCGGTGTTGTCTGTCCCGGAGATCCAGCCATTGAGCGGATCAGTGAAAAACACGGAATGGAACGTTTTGTTTGTTCCCGTCATCGTCGTCTGCCATGTTTGTCCCCCATCAGCTGAATGGATGACCGTCCCCAAGTCTCCCACTGCTGATCCATTGAGCGGATCGGTGAAGAAGACATCGAAGAAGCTGGATAAGACGGGAGATGGAATAGTGGACCAACTGCTTCCGCCATCGGTGGAACGAACAATTGCTCCTAACAAACCAACTGCGATTCTCCTGAGAGAATCGAGGATCCGTGATGAGTTAAGTGTGCTGCTTACGGAGGATGCGCCTTCTGCCCAAGTCTTTCCACCATCTGATGTATGCGCCACACGTCCATCTTCTCCGACAGCGATTCCATGGTCTCCTATCACATCGATTCCATGGACTGGAAAATCGGCTAGTATTCCTGAGAACGGTGAATCATCGCCGCTGAGAACTCGTTGCCAGTATCCCCTTCCGAATGTGCCGATCCGGAGGCTATCTGGATCACCGGATGTTCCGGGTATTAAGACGACATTCGTAACGGGGACTGTGGGAAGACCCCATTGAAACTTGTACCATGTGCCGCCGTTGTTCGTCGTCTTAAAGACTCCGAAATCCGTTCCGACGTACATGATGCTTGGATCCACAGGAGAACTCGCAATGTCGTACTTGCGCGCGCTTGGGAGAACACCACCAAGATCAGTTCCAGTAATTTCGGTCCAGCTGATTCCCGTGTTGGTTGTCTTATACATGCGATATGGTGCTGTTCCTTCGAAAGCATAAGCGGTGTATGGGTAGAAACGATCAGCGCGGATTCCGCTGTTGGCAAAATTTCCTTGTCCCACAGTTCGGTTGCCCGGAAGGTTGCGTTCGCTCCACGTCATAGATCCGGGTGTACCGTGGGCAACTTTGACCTTCGACGCGTCACCCCAGAACCACGCATAACACACTATGGTTGCGCCATAACCTCCCGCAGCAATTCCGCGAATTCCTTCTGATGGGTCAAGATTCTGACTGACGCCATGAGCCGGAAGCCAGTTGTTTCCCTTGTCAGTCGAATAGTAGAGTGTCGTTGGACTCACCGTGAAAAGCAAGTTCACCACCTTCTTGCCTAAGGAAATGGGTGTATAGTAAAGATTCGTATCGATGAGACCGCTATTAATATCGTCCACCGTCGCTCCGCGATCGAGTGACCGCAAACGTGGATGGTGCTTACCGCACCAACTGTTGAAGAAGAACTCCGCAGAGGTCGCAGGACTAATGCTAACGTGGTTTCCACCATCGCATCCTGAAAACATCGTCCACGACGCACTCTCCGTGCCGCCTTGCTCAGTTACGAGTGTCCCATTGTCTTGGGTACCACCAATCATCACGGTGGTTTTGCTCGCGGCATAGTCCAATGAATACGATTGAATGATACTGCCTGGGGCAAAAATCTCATCCACGTTTCGCACTGCATTGGCTGCATCGTCGTAGCGGAATACACCTCCGTCGCCTGCGACATACATCTTAGAGAGATCAATTGGATCGAAGTCGATAACGGTCTGATCGTCGTGTCCTCGATTCGGGACTGTCCAGCTCGCGCCGCCGTCTGTCGATTTGATGAAGCCGATCGAACCGGCATATACGATGTTGGCATCTGTCGGATGGACACGAATGACGTTCTTGTCGTGTGCTTGTCCTCCCATGTAGTCGTAGGGTTGAGAGCTTGTCGGGTTCCACGTCGTTCCGCGATCGGTCGTTTTGTAGATACCTCGCAATTGCAGTTTTGCGTCCGATACAGCAGCATAGAGGACTAATGGATTGGAGGAACTGATATCAAGCGCAATTGTTCGACCGAGGTTGGTGGTAGGCAAACCAGCATCCGCCCGCTGCCAGTTCGTACCCCCGTTCGAGGTTCGCCATATTAGTCTCGCAGGACCAGGAAACCCAAATGCGGCATAGAGCCGGTTGTGATCGGATGGATCGATAACAAGATCGTGGACAGTCTGATTCGGAGCGGTTGTATCAACCGGTACTTGGAGCCAGGTAATTCCGCCGTCCGTAGACTTAAAGACGCCAAAGGTTGAAGAGAGCCACATGATAGATGCGTCGGTTGGATCATAAAAAAGATCCGTAAACGAATCCGGGTCATTATATATGAGAGCACCTGATGCAAAACGCAGTGGGACTTTTGTCCAGGATAATCCACGATTCGTTGTCTTGTAAAGACCAGCTCCCGTAAACCGCTGGAAGTCGCCAGTCCCCACGAAAATTGTCTTCGGATCTCCCGGCTTTATATCAAATGCCCCAACTGATTGATTGGGAAGATTATCGCCGAGAGAATTCCAAATCCTTCCGACAAAAATCGTCGTATGTCCTATCCATAGTCCGCCGCTTGATGCGGCAAGATAGAGCTCCCATCCGAGCGATGGATCGTTGTACCACTTCAGAGCTCGAACACGACCATGGAAGACAATGTCGGAGTTGACGCTCCGGTCGCCATTTAACACGCGAACAACGTTCGGTCCGACACATTTCCATTTCTGCGCCTCAAAGATCTCTCTCCGCTTACCCTTGAAGGTTCCTTCCGCTTCGGATTCATCCTTCATCACGTTCTGGACATAATTCAACTGCTCGGCATATTGTTGAGGTGTAAGCCAGTTGTTCCAGAAATCGAGATATGGTTTTTCATGTCCTTCCTCCTGCGCCTCCGAGGAAGATAGGATCAACGACGAGATAACAAGAGCAAATGCCAGATACTTCATAACAACCTCCAAGAATTAGGTTTCTCAAAATGGTTATCTTTGTACTTCTTCTTGGGACCTTGGACTTCTTCGAGAACTTGCACATTCAAGGTACATCATTTACGGCTTGCTCTCAATGCCATAAAGATGTCATCTTTTTGATTGTAGAATGTGAATTTGTGACCCCAATGCGCAATCCCCGCTTGACCGGCGGGCAGCCGAAATTCGAAATTGGAAATTAGACGAGTCGCTCTTTCAACGCCTTTGCTACTGCCTCTGACTTTGAGTGCACGTGGAGCTTCTCGTAGATGTGTTTGATGTGGTTGCGGACGGTCTCGATGCTGATATTGTGTCGGTCGGCGATCATTTTGTAGCTGCAGCCATCGACAAGTGATTGCAGGATCTCTATCTCACGATCTGTGAGGGAAGATTCGGCGGGTGTTGGGGCGGCGGTTTTGCGGAAAAGCTCCATCACCCGACGCGCTATGCCGGCATTCATCGGAGCGCCGCCTGCGTGGACTTCACGGATTGCATTCAGCAAAACATCCTTCGGTGTACGCTTGAGAAGGTAACCTGACGCGCCCGCGCAAATAGAACGGAAGATATTATCATCGTCTTGGTAGACCGTGAGCATGAGGATGTTGGCATGGGGATCGAACAACTTGATGCGCCGTACGCCATCGATCCCCGACATTCCCGGGAGGTTGATATCCATCAAAATGACATCGGGTCCCTCAGATTCGATGGGAGAGAGAGCTTCTTCGCAACTCTCGAACGCTCCGGTGCAGGAGAATCCGGATGTGTTATCGATGAACCGTTGAAGTGTTATCCGCATATCATCGTCATCTTCGACGATTGCGACACGTATGGTTCCATTGTCAGGCATGCTACACCATCATAAGAGTTATTCGAGAGATAGACAATGCCATGTTCATGTCATATTCACGTCTTGACTGGCAGCTTCAGCACGATGGTTGTGCCAGCACCTTTTGTTGTCTGAATATCGAACTCTCCACCAATCGCCCGGGCTCGCATGCGCATGTTCATGAGGCCATGCCCGGGACGGAAGATCGTAGATGCGATCCCTTTACCATCATCGGCGATCTGCATCTCGAATTGCCCATCCCTCAATGCAAGATCGATCACCACCGTTTGGCAATTGGCATGCTTAACGATGTTGTTGATCGCTTCTTTGAATACAAGGAGGATGTTTTTGCGCGCATCGAGGGGAAGATTAAGCTGGCTTGCCTGATTCTGGACAGTAAAGCGATGGTCGATGCCTTTCATGGAGAACATCTCTTGCGCAAAGTTCTTCAGGTTTGTGATGACATCTTCGAACCGGTCGTGCCGGGGGTCGATCGACCAGACAAGCGTTCCTACAGAGTCTAAAAGCTCGCGCGCGTTCGTACCTATCTTTTCCGCCATCTCTACCAACTTCGGCGACGCGTTCGCCGCTTCCTCTTTGGCGACCTCGCTGAAGAGCGCAATGCGTGTGAGACTTGCACCAATGTCGTCATGCAGGTCGGTGGCGATCTGGGTTCGCATACGTTCGATCTTGAGGAGTTGATTCAAGCGATACCGATACACGATCGCGATGATTGTAAGGACAAGAATGTTTGCAAGAAGAATAAACCACCACCTCATCCAAAAGGGGGAGAGAATGACGAAGCTCATAGATGCCGAATTCGTGCTCTCGACTCCATCACTGTTGATTGCCTTCACTTCGAACGTGTATGTTCCCGGTTTCAACGCAGCATAGGTAACGGAAGTTTGCTTCGTTGGAGGTCGCCAGTCACTGTCTGTCTCCAGCATTCGGTAGCGGTACCGGTTGAGCTGCTCGTTCTTGAAGCTGATCCCTACGTAGTCGAGAATGACATTATTTTGGTCGTAGGTAAGCTCGATAGCTTGGTCGACATTCCTTGATTTGCCATTCACACTGAGGCGCGTGATGTAAATCGGAGGTGGCGCAAGCTGGACAGAACGAGGCTGATACTCATACAGCAACAATTCGCCGGTAGTGATGACCCAAATGAATCTATCGCGATACGCGCCACACGTCCATATTGTATTCCCTGCGATCTCGTTGACGACCGAGAATGCGGGGTGGTGGCGCGGATTATAAAGCTGTAAGCCACGCTGTGTCCCTACCATCACGTCGCCGGATGGTGTTTTTGCCATACTCCGGATGACTGCGCTCATCAAGCCGTCCTGTGTGGTAATGGCATGAAATCGACCTTGGTCGAATACACTCAGTCCACCGAGGATCGTGCCCGCGAGAAGCTTTCCGTCAGCGTCTTCAGTGAATCTTGAGATGTGGCCGTCGGGCAGGCCGTCGGTTTCAGTGAACACGCGTGGTCTTCCATTCAAAAGGCTGTCTCGCTCGAGACAGGCGACACCTTCACTAAAACCCCCGATCCAAATCGTGCCGTCGTGGTCCTCATAGAGGGTACGACAGGAAGTGGAGTGCAACCCCTCTTTAGAACCGATGATTCGAATTGTTCGCAACCCAGAGGAAACATCCGCCACGTATACACCCAATCCCTGAATGCTACACCAGAGAATGTTGTTGTGGTCGAACATGAAACAGAGAATTCCAGCCTTGCGCGATGGCTGTGGCAAAACGTGTTCCTGGGTCATTGAGATGATCGAATGC
The DNA here is from genome assembly GCA_016178625.1 of Ignavibacteria bacterium. Taxonomy (GTDB): domain Bacteria; phylum Bacteroidota; class Ignavibacteria; order UBA10030; family SZUA-254; genus JACOSX01. The sequence goes on along the minus strand of JACOSX010000041.1, from coordinate 7,202 downwards.
CTATTCCTCCGTTGCCGGACCTGGTACCACCTCAGAGTCCTCGGGCCGAAACCCACGCACAATTGTTGCTGACGGTCGAAGGAGGCGTAAGAGGGATGACCAGCGGATCGATTCAGGTCTATCTGGTGGAAGTACCTTTGCCAACGACCTTGCTCATCAGTCCAGATTTCAAGAAGACCATCATCCCCCGGCACCCAGATATGGCCCGCGGTATCACAGCTACTCAATGCTGGGCCGCCAGCGCTCCCGCCTGGGATCAAGAACCTCACAATGTTTCGCGAGGGCAGTTTCGACAGTCCTTTAGATACATAGCCGATCCACAGGTTATGCTCGTGATCGATCAGGAACGACAGCAGGAAATCATCGGCAAGTCCGTTTTTAGTCGTGAATTTCGTTGGACCTGGGGCTATGATATGGTCCTTTGGGATTTGCACTAAACCGAACTGCGTGCCAGCCCATAGGTTTCCCTCGCCATCATCGACCAAAAAATAAAAAGTACCATTTGCTTCGATGCCTCGAATGCCAGTATCATGTCGGGTAACGAACCGTGAATGTCGGATCTCAAAAATCGATCCATCAATTGCTGCTACCCAGACGATTCCCGCCAGATCGACGCAGAGTCGCTCGAATGTGACTGCGGGATGCCCGTCCAGGACCATCCGGATGTTTTTGAGTTCAGCAGTTGCGAGGCTGTAGCGCGATATGCGGTCGTCCGAGCAGATCCAGATTGTGCTATCACCCTCAAGCGCAAGGCTCCGCACATTCAAAATCGGGGATTGCGGTAAAAATCGGTGCACGGAGTCTTCATCGATTTGGAAGATGCCGCTTTCAGTAGCACACCAAAGAACTCCACGGGGATCTGCCAGAAGGGCAAGAACGTATTTCGCTTCCGTGCCATGGAAGTTGACACGTTTGATTGTCCCGTGAGATAGGCGAGCGAGCCCTCCGCCGAACGTCCCGATCCACATTTCACCGGGAGTCGCCCGATCTTCCACCAAGGCGCTGATGAAATTAGAAGGCAGTCCGTCGCCCGTGGTGTAAATTGTAAAGGCGTTCCCGTCGTAGAGACACAATCCCTCACGAGTTCCTATCCAGAGAAAGCCACGAGAGTCTTGGGACACCGTATATCGTTCGACGGAAGTCCATCTTTCATCGTGTAATTATGGAAGGGGAGGATTTGACCAAGGCAAATCGAGAAAAGACAAAAAGTGAAACCAATTGCGATACAGACGGATAAGAACATGTTCATTGCAACGGAGCGATCATTATCGGAGGAGTTATGATCAGGTTTTTTCAGAATGCATTGAGTACTTGCCGATAGTATACTCATACACTGTTTTAAAGTCAAGGATGATCGAGATATGTTTGACGGGATATTGATTGAAGAGTGTTGCCAAAGGATGTCATCTTTGCTATATTGGTACATCTCGCATGGCAAAAGTCCAATCGAAATATGTCTGTCAGACTTGTGCATACGAATCCCCTCGTTGGGTGGGGAAGTGTCCTAATTGCGGAGAATGGAATTCGTTTGTCGAAGAACTCGCGCAGAAGATCACCGCGCGTAGAATCACGAAAGACTCGAAGGTACGAGCGATTCCGTTGTCTGAAGTTGACATTGTGGAAGATCGGCGTATCGAGACATCGATAGGAGAGTTCGATCGGGTGCTTGGGGGCGGCATCGTTTTGGGATCTGTTATTTTGATCGGCGGTGACCCTGGCGTTGGCAAATCCACGTTGATGATGCAGCTCGCTGCACAATTCAGCAAACGGATCGTGTTGTACGTCTCGGGTGAAGAATCGTCAAAACAGATTAAGATACGAGCCGACCGGTTAGGCCTTAGGTCGCTTGCATCGTTCTCTGTGCTTGCCGAAACAAACGTCGATATTATCACTGAAGTAATTGATCGATCTCCACCAGACGTCATTATTGTTGATTCCATACAGACGATGTTCAGACCACAGCTCGAAAGCTCCCCGGGATCGGTGGCACAGGTCCGCGAGTCAACGGCAGTGTTCACGCGCATCGCGAAAGAGAAATCCATTCCAGTCTTCCTTATCGGACACGTCACGAAGGAGGGAGTGATCGCCGGACCTAAAGTCGTCGAGCATATGGTTGACACGGTGCTGCAGTTCGAGGGAGAGCGCCACTATGCATATCGCATTTTACGGGCAATCAAGAATCGGTTCGGATCGACGAATGAGATCGGTGTCTTCGAGATGCGTGACAGCGGATTGACGGAAGTGAAGAATCCTTCAGAAGTATTTCTGTCTGAACGATCGTTCGGAGCCGCCGGTTCTACAGTGGTGGCAAGTGTTGAGGGCACGCGACCAATCCTCGTCGAAGTTCAAGCGCTTGTGACGCCAACCAGCTATGGAGTTCCTCAGCGCAATACCACAGGCTTTGATTATCGCAGGTTAGGGCTGTTGATTGCTGTCCTCGAAAAACGCTTAGGCATGGTTCTTGGTCAACAGGACGTTTTTGTCAATATCGCCGGCGGTATCCGGATCGATGAGCCGGCGGTTGATTTGGGAATTGCTGCTTCAATCATTTCGAGTCTTCGTGACGTACCAGTCGACTCGCAGAGCGTTGCGATCGGAGAGATCGGATTGAGCGGTGAAGTCCGAACAGTCAGTCAAATCGAAAAACGCGTTCAGGAGGCAGAGAAACTTGGATTTCAACGGGTGATCCTTCCCAAAAATAATCTCAAAGGACTTCATCGCACGAATGGTGTTGAACTCTGCGGCATCGAGCGTATCGAAGATGCTGTCACATTTCTTTTGCATTAGCGATTGGCTTTTCAATCCACAAAGACTCTCATTCTTGCCACGCGTAACCCCGGGAAAGTTGAGGAGATTACTTCCATCCTGAGCGGTCTTCATCTTACTGTCAAGTCGCTGCTTGATTATCCAAACTTACCTGAAGTTGTCGAAGACGGTCAGACTCTCGAAGAGAACGCACTGAAGAAGGCGCGAGAAATCTTTCGCGCTACCGCGGTTCCGGCATTATCAGATGATACTGGACTCGAAGTGTTTTACCTCGGGATGAAACCCGGAGTCTTTTCCGCACGCTATGCGGGCGAGAATGTTTCGTATGCCGATAATAATCGGAAACTGCTCGCGGAACTGAAGAACGTTCCTATCAATGAGCGGAGAGCGCAGTTCCGTTGTGTCGCCGCGTTTATCGGAAAGGGTGTTGAACGAACAACCCATGGGGTTTGCCCCGGAAGATTACTTGATGAGGTTCGAGGCTCAGGAGGTTTCGGTTATGACCCGCTCTTCGTTCCCGATGGATACGAGGAAACTTTTGCTCAACTCCCGGGGAATGTGAAGAACAGTATCAGTCACCGTGCTATGGCTTTCGGTCAGATGGAAACGATCATCGCTGAATATTTTACCCATTTTTGAATTTCGACCTGTTGATTATGAATCGAAATAGTGAGATTGATCTTGATATTGACAAACGATATGATTATCTTATGCGAGAATTTTGACGATTACAGTATGTCTTGGCTGTCGCGACTTAAAAAGAACATAGTTGGGCGAGCATGGGAATACCAAACACAAGGCGTTCTTTGGCGATTAATTCCTGCTGAAAATGGATACTTTGTAGGTGAAGATCGCGATGTGGATGCGAAACGTGTTTCTTTCTTCTGTCTCGACCAACGGACAGGCAATGTGTTGTGGGAGGGTGTTCAATTCGGTGAACCTTGGTGGATTGGCATTGAAGCAGTCTACCACGAAAAAGTCTTCTTGCATGAGTATGCTGCACCGGATATGCCTGAGCACAAAAAGATCTATGCTCTTGATCTACGTTCGGGGAAAACACTTTGGTCAAATGGTGAGATGAAATTCATTTTTGCACATGACGGTCGCGTTTACGGAAGCAAAGATACTCTTGACCGGCGAGTGTTCTTCGAAGTAGATGCGGAGACCGGGAACATCATTAACGAAGTGGATGCATCTTACCTCAATGTGCTCAAAGAGATGATTATTTCAAAAAGACGTGACGTTGTTGAGTTTCCTCTTGTAGTTGATACGATGAGCGTCGAGGTGCCAAATGTGAAACAAGATATTTTGAGGGGTGTTGCAGTCCCGAAGAATCTTGTTCAAACTGAATACCTCGATAAAGGTGATTCCCTTGTAGTCGGATTTTACAATGACTTGAGCAGTGAGGCTGGAAAACCGGATTATGAGCAACACGTGGTTGTGGTGAATAAAAGCACCGACAAAATTGTTTACCGGGATACTGCCAACATTCATGCGATCACGCCCGTGCCCGATACATTCTTCGGTATTAGTAATTTCGTCTATTATATAAAAAATAAACAAGTATTGACAGCGATAAAACTCACAAGTACTTCCGACAGCAATGGCAAAAATTAAGATAAAACAAGTTGACGCGTTCACACGCACGCCGCACACGGGAAATCCCGCGGGTGTTGTGGTGGATGGTAAGGAGCTCACCGAACAAAACATGCAAACAATTGCTCGCGAGATGAACCTATCGGAGACCGCGTTCGTTCTTCCTACGAGCAAGCCCGGAGCGGATGTAAGACTACGGTGGTTCACACCGACGACCGAGGTTCCGCTCTGCGGTCACGCCACCATCGCAAGTTTCCATTCGCTCGCTGAAGACGGTTTACTAGGCATGGTGAAGGAGGGGAAATATCACTTTGAAGTTGAAACAGCCTCCGGCATTCTGCCGATCGATGTGATGAAAAATAACGGTGCCCCGTCCGTCATGTTCGGTCTGAAGCTTCCAAACTTTGAACGCACTCCTCAGTACAAGATTGATCTTGTGCGTCTCCTTAATGTGTCGATCAGTGAATTTGAAAACAAGATCCCTATTGTTCGCAGCGACGATCTTTTTGTGCCGGTGCGTCGGCTTCACACGTTGTTCACGATGAAGCCGAATTTTTTCGCGATGGCAAACTTTCTCAATACACGAAAGCTTCGTGGCATGTGCGTTTTTACCTTGGAGACAGTCGATCGAGAATCGGTCGTCCACTCGCGCTTCTTCGCGCCGAATTGTGGAATCAATGAGGACCCCGTCACTGGCTCGGCGCATGGCCCACTTGCCGTCTTGCTCTATGAGAGTGGACTTCTCGATATCAAGGATGGTCGTTGTGTGTTTCAGGGTGAGCAGGGCGATGCGATCGGGCGACGTGGGCGGGTCACTGTTGAATTAGAGGTCGTCGACAACAAGCCTGTCTCAGTCAAGATTGGTGGCTACGCTGTCACCGTTCTTGAAGGTGAGATGCTGCTTCATGATTAATCTTTCCTCCTGAACAATTGGTCTTCGCGATGCCTTTCCACACCGTGGTCTTTCTCTTCGTTCTCCTTTGCACGTTCACGTATTTCGGGTACAATATTCGCAAACTCATTGCCAATTTAAGAATAGGGAAACCTGAGAATCGTTTCGATAGTCCAGGCAAGCGATTAAAGAACGTCTTCATTGTGGCATTTGGACAATCGAAGTTGTTGCGAGAACCCTTGGCGGGAATCATGCACTTCTTCATCTTCTGGGGATTCGTCATCCTGCTTCTGGCAATCATCGAAGCTATTGGTGAAGGTCTATCCCACGGGTTTTCCCTTGCGTTCCTGGGTTCGCTGTATCCACCGCTGGTCCTTATTCAAGATCTTCTCGGATTGCTTGTCATTGGTTCGGTGCTCGTTGCTCTCTTTCGTCGCTATGTGAGTCGTCCGAAACGCCTGGAGGTGAGCGGGCCCTCACAACTTGACGCAACCGTGATTCTTCTTTTGATTCTCTGCATCGTGTGTTCGATGTTCGGACAGAATGCCGCCAACATCGCGACAGGCAATGCAGTAGCGGCGGACGCACGCTTCTTCTCCAACGCCCTGGCAGGTACCTTCAGTGGATTACCTTCAGCACAACAAGAGTTCTGGTTCTATGCGTTCTGGTGGATGCACGTGCTCCTCGTGCTTGGGTTCATGAATTATCTTCCCCACTCCAAGCATCTCCACATCATGTCATCGATACCTAATGTCTATCTCGCGAAGCTCCAAGCACGTGGCGCGCTGAAGGCATTGAATCTTCAGGATGAAACCGCGACAAAGTTCGGCGCATCCGACGTCGAAGATCTTACCTGGAAACAGTTACTGGATGGATATACTTGTACAGAGTGCGGGCGTTGTACCGCTGCGTGTCCCGCGGCGATTACGGGCAAGCCCCTCTCTCCCAAGAAGATCATTGTCGACATTCGCCGTCGGTTGATGGAGAAGGGCCCACTTCTTGTCGACGGAAAGATGAATGGTTCAGGCGAATCCGTTTCCTCTCCAACACTGAATCCCAACCCTCAGACGGAAAATCTTCTTGGAAAGCATCTCGTCGACAACTACATCACTGAGGATGAGCTCTGGGCGTGCACAACGTGCATGGCGTGTGTGCAAGAATGTCCCGTCCAGATCGAGCATATCGATTCGATCATCGACATGCGCCGCTATCTCGTGCTGAATGAATCGCGGTTTCCGAAGGAGTTGCAAGGTACGTTCCAGAATTTGGAGCGCAATTTCACGCCGTGGAATTTCAGTCACTCCACCCGCGCCGATTGGGCAGAAGGACTTAACATTCCTCGCCTCTCGGAGAAGCCCGATGCGGAGATCCTGTTCTGGGTTGGGTGTGCAGGTGCATACGATGCCCGATACAAGAAAGTCACGCGGTCATTTGCAAAGCTCATGCAAATGGCGAATATCAGCTTCGCGATCCTCGGTCTGGATGAAAAGTGCAATGGCGACCCCGCTCGTCGTGCAGGCAACGAGTATCTCGCGCAAATGCTCATGACGGAAAATATCGGGACGTTAAATACTCGCAACGTGAAGCAGATCGTCACCCCATGCCCACACTGCTTCAACATCTTCAAGAACGAGTATCCCCAGCTCGGCGGGAACTACGAGGTTGTACACCATACCGATTTCATCATGGGGTTGATCGATTCGGGCAAAATCAAACTAACGAAAGAAAAGCGAGCGAAGATTACGTACCATGATTCGTGTTACCTTGGCCGCTATAACCAGGTCTACGACCAGCCACGCAATGCGATTAAAGCAATTCCGGGAGTTGAAACTGTTGAGATGAATCGCTCACGCGACCGCGGCTTCTGTTGTGGCGCGGGCGGTGCAAGAATGTTCATGGAAGAAACCATCGGCAAGCGAGTGAACATCGAGCGAACGGAAGAAGCTCT
>JACOSX010000169.1 GCA_016178625.1 Ignavibacteria bacterium | reverse complement strand
ATTTGCGATGTCATGTATGACGGCGATCCGCCCGACGCCGATGCTCAGAAGAAACTCGATTATTCTAAGTGTCTTGCCTTTGAAAATTTTACATTGGAGATGAATCCTCTCCGGTACGAGTATTCCGATATAGATATCCCTCCGAGCGATATGGTGGGAAGTTTGAATCAGGAAACAGACTATTTTACATTATTTGAGTTCTCTGCAAAGTACGATCCGGTGCCAACCATGCTGACGCAAAACCATGCTAACATCATTAAAGGATTTCTCGGACAGACAACGAATTTCAAAAAAAACCTCATCAAGAAATCTGTTATTGATCTCGCCGAGAAAGAGGGCACGCAGGAAGTCCGTTACATCCATGGAAATTATGGGAGGGGAACCTTCACATTCTACGGTGGGCATGATCCGGAAGATTACCAGCACGCCGTGGGCGATCCTCCTACCGATCTCAGTCTCCACAAAAATTCTCCCGGATACAGATTGATCCTGAACAATATCCTGTTCCCGGCGGCAAAAAAGAAACAGCAGAAAACGTGATGTGAGTCCCGAGTACTTTTGCAACTATCGAATTATTTTCTAAATTATCGTTCCATGCGCATTGCAATCATCTCGGATATTCATTCCAATATGGAAGCACTTGAGAAGTCTCTGGAAATCATCAAGCGTGAGCATGTCGATGAAGTCGTGTGTCTTGGTGATATCATTGGGTACGGTGCGAACCCTAACGAGTGTATCGATCTTGTCCGCAAGGAAACTTCCTTCATCCTTCTTGGGAATCATGATGAGGCGGCAGTTCATCTCGAGAGAACAGAATATTTCAATCCCTACGCGCGCATTGCAGCAGAATGGACAAACAAAGAGCTAACCCCCGAACACCAAGAATTTATCCGTAATCTTCCGTACACATTGGAACGAAACGGGTTGTATTTCGTCCATTCATCTCCATACGAACCCGAAGAATGGCATTATGTTATTTCACAAGCAGACGCACAGTTTAATTTTACATATTTCTCCCACGCCGTGTGCTTTGTTGGACATTCGCACGTACCCGGCGTCTTCTGTGAAGATATTTGGACGAAGGAAGTAACTGCCGGAAAGAAATTTCTCGTTAATATTGGAAGTATCGGTCAGCCGCGCGATAACGATTGGCGCTTGAGCTTCGGCATCTTTGACTCTGACGCGTGGAAATACGAAAACGTCAGATCGGAGTACGACGTCAAGACGGCGGCGGCGAAAATCCGAAAGGCAGGCTTACCTAAACCTCTCGCTGATAGAATTCTGCTCGGACGATAAATGCCACTCGTATCATGTGAATAGCTTGTATTCTTTTGATTAGAGTTCATTGAAATCCTGCGTAAACTAATTACACTCTCAGGGCGATCGATTAGTCTTTCTAACACTCCTTCAATAAAAAAATCCCCGCCTTGTTGCGATCACCAAAGCGGGGATACAAAGATTTACAGATCTATTACCGGATGACAATATACGGGGCCCCCCAGAATTCATTGGAGAAGGGGGCGGCCATATCGTACACCGATCCGCGCGATATAACATCAACAACCACATTGAACCTTGCGGCAAGTACTGCCCATTTCCAATTGGGCAGCCTGGTCCGGAACGATCTTTCATAGATTCTTGTGTAATTACCCGGACCACCTGTGGTAGAAACGAGATGCATCAACGAGCGACGTCGTTCTAGGCGACCAGCGCCAATGCCATGACGGAGATGCATAATCTCAGCGCTTGAATCAGAACTTGTGATGATCACGCGTACTTTGACCGTATCATCGACAGGGAATACGGGCATCGTTGTGTGCCGAAGGCTCAACGCGAACCACGTATTCAACGGATCAGTGTAGGTCGCATCGAATGGAGGATTCTGGCTATCGGATAGTTCCAGTGAAACGATCGTGAACTTGTTCACGTTCTCCGTCTTCCCATCCACCATTGTGATTGCTACCGGCTGCCAATTCTTGAACGGATCGTCGGTGTGGGCAACGCGCTTGAAACGAACGATCCGCTTCACCACCTCGGTAAACGGCTTATGGATGACCGTATCGACGATTGTTGTATCCGGTCGGCGAATACCCCAGCCAACACGGAAATCTCCGGGAATGGATTTCGTTATCGTGACCCACGCTGTATCTCCATCAATAACAACGTGGAAGTCTCTCACGATATGACGCCAATCGAGATGACGCCCCCACCGAACCGGGTAGATCGAATCCGCACTGACCTTGCCGAGCTTCACGTCATCGGCCATTATCCCCGCGGTGGCTTCATATTCAGGATTCTTCATTCCATCATCGTCGATAGATACTTCATCGGAACCTGAAAATTGTGTGATCGCTGTATCATTCTGCGCGACCTGTGTTTTCAAAGCTTGCTCATCGGTCACATGCCCTACTTGAGTGATGGTGTTGTCCTTCGAACAGCTTACCATACCGAGCGCAAGACTGATTAGTATCAGCATCATTAACAACGGAAGTCTTTTCATGGGTATCTCTCCTTATTAATGGTTAAGGTTAATAAAGGTTGCAGTATATTCTCCACGGCATCGCAACAACATATACCTGGTAATTATATCGATAGGACTATCCCCATCGGGAAAAGTTTAATACGTATGCGCGTTGATGATAGAATGTATGCAATTTAGGATGTGGATGGGGTTAAAAATTATTAATGCGAGTGAAGGAAAAATTCTGGGGACTTAACGCTGTGTTAAGCCACGAGGGCGTAGCCACTGTTCAGGATCCTGTTTTTCCCGATCTTTGTAAATTTCGAAATGGAGCATCGATCCCGAAAGTGACTCTCCACTTTTGCCGATGAGATCGCCTTCACTCACCCTGCTACCTTCGGGGACGGAAATTTCAGAGAGATGCGCATACACTGTCCGGAAGCCCCCATGATGATTAAGGATGACAAGGTTTCCGAACGATGGCAACCAGTACACCTTCGATACTTCTCCCTCTGCCACAGCGTCGACATCGGTTCCTGCCGGAACCGTGATATCAATGCCGGTATTCTGGGTAACTGTATGCAGCGTTGGGTGTTCCTGGTTCCCGAAACGCGCCGTGATTCGACCTTGTGCAACGGGCCAACGCAATTTACCACGCTTTGCTTCAAATGCACTGCCTGTTATTTGTTCGCGCGGATGTCCCTTCCCTTCCTTTGAAAGATTTTTCTCTCGTTCTTTCTTCACCCGATCTTCTTCAATTAATTTGACAATCAGTTGCTGGAGATCGCGGGCAGCTTGCATCTTGCGATCAATTTCACGTTTGAAATTCTTTTTGTCCCTCCGAATTTCGGTCAGAAGTAATTTACGTTTCTTCATCTTGACGGCGAGAGTAGTCTCTTCACGCTGTTTCTCAGTCAGCAAACGGCGTTGTTCTGTAAGTTGCTGCAAGAGTAGTGTGCTCTTTTCTTCTAAATCGACTCGCTTGTCGTCTATCTTATCAATATCCCTTTTCCTCTGCTCGGAGAACCGCTTCAGATACTCCGACCGAATCAGCACCTGGTTCAGCGACCTCGAAGAGAGCAGGAGCTCGAGATCATACGTCTGACCATACTTATAGACTGTCGAAACATATCGTGCATAATGCTGCTTGAGGAAGGATAGTTGCCCATTTAATTCTCCTATAGAACTCTTCGTATCACCGATGCTGTGCTCGAGCGCCGTTTCCTGTTCGTGCAGTTGTGTGATGAGCTTTCGCAGGAGAACCGCCTGACGATCGTAGGTATCGAGAAGGTCAAGTGTCGCGTGTTCCTTGCGTTCCTTCTCTTTGATACGTTCTTCGAAGCCGTCAATCTCCTTTCGGATTTTCTCAAGCTGCGATTGTTTCTTCTTGAGGTCATCGTCTGCAGGTACGGCATGAACCATGATCGCTGTGATGAGTCCCAGAAAAACAAATATCAGCGCGCACCTCACCTGCATCAGCGGTAGATCATTTCGGCTTGTTGAGGAAGCTTGAATGAGCACACGACCGGTTCATTGAGATGGATGTCATCGTAGGAGATAGTAACACTGCGGTGATCTTTCGGAAATACCAGACGCAGTAATCGTGGCATCACGACTGGTTCGCCTTCGTCGGGTTGCAATGCAAAAGCGCTTAAGGCGAGTGTTCCCGTCGTGTCCCACACCCGGTAACTGGAAACAATAAATGTGTCACCATCAATGCGGTATTCTTTAGCTCCTTGAGCCAAACGATAACGGACAACATACAACCCTTGCTCGACGGAAAAGTGTGCAATCGAATCACCGTCATTCGGTGCAGGAAATTCTCCCGTAAATGCGTGAAGCACTTCATCGAACTGCATCCGCAACCTAAACATCGAGTTCAATGTCTTGCCATCCGGTTTGCCAATTACTGCTCGCTTTTCCATCCAGTTGTAAAACAGAAATTGTTCCCGGGATAACATGAGCGTGCCGATATGAATGCCAAACGGTCCGGTCAACTCGACACGGAGGGAGTCAGGCTTCTTCAAGTTCATGTCAAACGAGCCACTGTTCGATACTTCAGGACTTTCGATAGTGATTGATCCATCGCCACGTAAAGTGTGTATCGTTGCGTTTCGCTCGCGTACTCTATTCAGGACTTCGTCCGCAGAGAGCGTTCGATCTTTCATGACCTTCGCCGTCGGTGTGCAGCCATGAAATCCTACGGTGAAGGCAATAAGAACCATCGATACTGCGAACTTCACAAACTCCCTCGTTCAATCTTCTCCTTCGCGTGTTGATTTGTCGAATCGAACTCCAACGCTTTCTGCCAATACTTCATTGCACTGTCTTTATCGTCGAGCTTGAAATAGATATCCCCAAGATGTTCATGAATGACGGTGCTTGTCGACCCAAGCTCAATCGCCTTGCGGATCCACTGTTCCGCCTCCTTATAATCGCCAAGCTGAAAGTAAATCCACCCATACGTATCGAGGTACGATTGATTGCTTGGCTGCTGTGCAAGAGCGTCTTTTGACATTTTCAGTGCGCGTTCAAGCTCAATGCCCCGTTCGGCAAGACTGTATCCATAGTTATTTAAAATGAGATGGTTGTTTGGATCGAGACGGAGGGCGCGTTCGTAAATGGTATCGGATTCCTCACGACGCTTCATCTCATCGTAGACCAGAGCAAGAGCGCTCAATGCATCAAGACTCTTATCATTGAGTTGAACAGCTTTCTCAAGCGCCGAAGCGGCATCAACAAGCTGATGTTTTCGCTGGTTCGCGATTCCCAACAATAGGTAAACACGAAATTCCTCTGGCACGAATTTCTTTGCTTCGTTCAATACTTCAATCGCTTCATCAAATTTATTCTTATCGTAGTAGACTGATGCTACACCGATCCATCCGTCGGGATTCCACTTTGCGATCTCTTTCACTTTCCCAAAGTCGCGCAACGCGCTGGAGTCATCTTTCATGACATTTTCGATCTCACCGAGAAACCAGTACGGTCTCCAGTCGTCAGGGTACCTCTTTTGAATCCGATGAAAGAGCTTGATGGCATATGGTGCAACGGCGGAATCCTTTTGGATGAATGAGACAAACACCTGACCGAACCGGATTTGCTCGTCGGCAGAGAGTGTATCTTTCTTCATGACAATATCGAATTGTTCTGCCGCGTGGTCATAGTCTTGCTTGACGAGATACGCATGTGCCAGTGCGGCACGCACCTCTAAATTTTCCGGATGTAGCTCCACAAGAGCGGCGAAGATGACAAGAGCGGCATCGATGCTATCTCGTCGCAAATACATATCGCCGAGAGTTTTCTTGATCTCAAAACTTCCGGGCTCGAGGGCAAGCATTCCTTTGAGAGCATCTGTCGCTTTATCCAGCTTGTTCATGGAGTTATAAATTTGCGCCATCTGAAAATAGCTATCGGGATCGGGACCGAACCTGTTGATAATGTCCTGATAAACCTCCAACGCTTTTCCCGGCTTTTGCATTTGAAGAAGTCGCGCAAGATTAAGCCACGCTGTTTGGTAGGATGAATCGAGACCAATAATGGTGTGATATTCTTTAATCGCCTCATCGAGGTTCAATGCGTTGAGGTAAATCTCGGCGACCGTTTCATGATACGTGCGGTTGTCAGGACTGAGCTTTACGGCTTGTTCTCCGTTCTGAATCGCATTTTCATTCTTTCCAAGCAATGAATAGTCCTTCGCGATGGCATGATAGATGGCTGCATCCTTCTTGTAGCGGAGCGCCTCGAGATACTCGATGATCGCACGAGCATGCTCACCTTTCTGGTCTAAGAGTGAGCCTTGCAAGTAGTAGTCGAGAGCGCGATCTTCGTTAGGTCGTTCGGCGGACGGTTGGTCGATCTTCTGTGAACCGGTACAACCGATGAGTGCCATGGTAAGTATACTCATGGCCGCCATCGTGAAAAAAATATGTTTACACATTGTTTTCCTTCTCGTCTTTCAAAAAAATATACCAATTTCGGACTCTAATAACAAACACCGCTTGACTTTCAGACACAATTTCTCTACATTAGCGCGCAGTTTTAGATACATTCAGGAACAAGTGTGAAAGGCACGATGAATATTACTCGATGGAAGTTTGGATCAGTTTTTATCTTCATCTGCGGGCTTGCTTTCTTCGGATGCAGCAGCTCAGAAGAATCCATGAAGAATTTCACGCCACCACAGTCGAGCGTAGGCGGGATGGGGCATAGGGACAACCTGCGAGTGGAGAATGACTCGCTCAAGAATGCAGTGCTCATGCTGCAACAGGAAAACAGCTCTCTCAGTGCACACGTTCAACAATTGTCGTCTCAGTTTTCCACGCCCCAAGAACGATCAGCGATAACGCCACATAAGGATATAGACAACCTACAAGCGGAGAATGATTCGCTCAAGAACGCGGAGCTCATGCTGCGACAAGAAAACAGATCTCTCGCTACAAACGTTCAACAATTGACGTCTCAGTTGTCCGCCCTTCAGGAACGATTAACGACGACATCTCTGTCCCCGCAGAAGTCGACCATTAGTAATCCACGAGAAGGCTATGTGCCAGCGCCCACAATACCAGAGCCGACCATCAGTAATTCACGCGAAGGCTATGAGAAAGCACTCACCCTGTTCCGCTCTAAAAAATATCATGAAGCTGCATCGGCTCTTCAGGCGGTGCTCAATGCAGGTGCACCAGTTCCAATGCAGGACAATTGTCATTATTGGCTCGGTGAATGTTCATATGCGATGAGACAGTACGACGACGCCATCGAGCATTTTCAAAAAGTGTTTGCGTTTGACCGATCCCAGAAGAAAGATGATGCTCAGATGATGATCGCAAACTCGTATCTCGCGAAGGGTGATAGGGCAGGGGCGAAAGCAGAATTTGAAAAGCTCATAAAAAAATTTCCGGCAAGTCCGTTTGTGAAGCGAGCAAAAGCAAAATTGCAGCGCCTGTGAAACACACAGGGAATCCCCCAAACCTTTCCTGCCCTAACCGGCCTTTTCGTTCTATCAGCTAGTTCCCGTGGAGAAGGGTACATCGATTGGCAATTACCTTTTCATCTTCGGGTTTTCCGGCACAAATTCCACCTGTTGTTGTTTCAACTCCTTCTCACCAAGTCGCATCCCCCTGACCGTTACCGTTAATCGCTCGCCGGCAATTTTGTGCCAGTCTTCCGCTGCTGCGACGTCTTTTCCCGAACCTTGCACGGTTTCCGATCTGTGCGGAGCAACGGTGATTGATGGAAGTGGAATGAACTTATCGTTATACTGATAGGAAACGTTGCGAGACGATATCTTCACCGACGCAACGTCCAGCGACAAGGTGTCTTCACTGTTGTTGGTGAACTCTATATCCACATCGCTGACGATTCCGTCCCGCATTGAATAACGCGCGCGGAACAGGTATTCAACCTTGTTGTCCCGGATTCGGAATTCTTCGCAACGGCAATTATCTGTAAGTGCGAGATATGGGTATGAAGCGGATGTTGCACAGCCGGATTCCATAACGACACACACAGAGCAGCATGTGAGAAGAACAATAATCGTTGCAGACCATCTCCAAGATTTCACACCACCTCACATCGGGACACTATCAACGTAGCTAACGTTTCGAGCCTCTGTTTTTCTTCGCATCCAACGCCATCCTTGCCTTGGTGTATCCGGGTTTGATGACATTATAGATAATATCGATCCGCTTCTTGTAGGGGATGAATGCGCTCTTCATTGCATTGATCGTAAGTTTCTCGAGATCGTGAAGAGAAAGACTGAATACATCGTGCGCCAGTTTGAGTTCCTTCGTCATCGAGGTATTACTCATCAAACGATCGTCGGTATTGAGCGTGACGCGGAACTTGTAGCGATGGTAGATGCGGAATGGATGTTCTGCAACGCTCTTGACCGCGCCGGTATCCACGTTGCTCGTCAGACAAATCTCAAGAGGAATCCTCTTGTCGAGAACGTACTGTGCAAGATACCCCATGCTGACAACTTCCGTAGGATCGTCGTCGGAGATTGTTATATCCTCGATCAGACGTGTAGCATGTCCGATGCGATGAGCACCACACCATTGGATCGCCTGCCAAATAGATTCCTTGCCGAAAGCTTCTCCAGCATGGATGGTGATATTAAAGTTTTCGCGTTGGATATAATGAAACGCATCGACATGTTTCTTAGGAGGATATCCGCCTTCCTCACCGGCAAGATCGAATCCCACTACACCTCGTTCTCGAAAGTCAATAGCTAACTCTGCCATTTCCTGGGAATGTGTCATATTTCGCATGGCACAGATGATGAGTCCGTACTCTATTCCGAAATCGTTCTTTCCTTGTTCAAGTCCTTTCAGCACGGCGGCGACAATTTCCTCCCAGTGCAATCCGTGTTCGGTATGAAAAACCGGAGCAAAGCGCGTTTCAACATACACGACGCCATCGTTATACATATCCTCCATCATTTCATATGCCACACGTTCAAGTGCTTCCTCGGTCTGCATCACCGCGCAGGTGTGAGCGAATCCTTCGAGATATAGGGACAAGCTCCCCCGTTTAGCGCCTCGCTGGAACCACGTGTTCAGTTCATCCGCATCCTTCGTGGGAAGCTTTGTATATTTCAGGTCCTTTGCCAACTCGATGATCGTCTGCGATCTCAACCCACCATCGAGATGATCATGAAGAAGAACTTTGGGAACTGCCCGGATAAATTTTTCGGTTAGCTTCACTCGTAACGTTGAACAATATTTATAATAGTAGTAGGCAATTCATGAACCGTTGCTATTGCTATTGCAATCTGCCAATAGTCTTTTCAACCGCGTGCAGTACGGAGCCATCCCTTAACAATCGTAGGGCAGTTTGAATATCATCATAGAGCACTCGATCATGATTAAGATGGGTAATGTGTTTACGGATCGTATTGTACGCCGCTTGAATACCTCGACCTGCTTTCATGACGCGCTTGGTTGTTGGATGAATTCGTGAGAAGTCGATTCCCTGTGCTGCTACCATGAGCTCGATCGCGATAACGGTTTGAACATTATGAAGAATCTGCCACACTTTTTGCGCACTGATTGATCCCATGCTATTGTGATCTTCCTGGTTAGCAGACGTCGGTATTGAATCAACGCTTGCGGGATGGGCGAGCACTTTATTTTCCGAAACAAGCGACGCCGCAGTGTACTGCGCAACCATCAGCCCGGAATTGAGACCTCCGTCCTCAGTGAGAAACCTCGGCAAGCCACTCAACGAACCGTTGACCATCCGCTCGACTCGGCGCTCCGAAATGCTCGCAAATTCTGCCAGTGCGATTGCGAGAAAATCGAGGGCAAGCGCGACCGGTTGACCGTGGAAGTTGCCACCCTCGAGATGGGTCTTCCCCGCAGGAAAAATCAATGGATTGTCCGTTGCGGAATTGATTTCTGTTGAAACGATTTCATGTACATATCGGACTGCGTCGCGCGAAGCACCGTGGACTTGAGGAATACATCGGATGGAGTACGCGTCTTGCACCCGAGGATCGCCGTGCCGATGCGATTCCCGAATCTCGCTCTTTGCCATCAATCTCCGCAGGTTCGCAGCGCTCGCTTGTTGCCCGCGATGAGGGCGAACATCATGTATGCGTGAATCGAACGCGGTATCGCTTCCCTTCAATGCTTCAACACTCATCGCCCCAGCGACGTCTGCCATCTTGCAGAGTTGGATCGCTTCCCACACAACTAGAGAAGCATATGCCGTCATCATTTGCGTTCCGTTGACAAGCGCGAGCCCTTCTTTCGCACTCAGCGTCCACGGTTTCAATCCGATACGTTTCAATGCAACGCCCGAGTCCATTACCGCTCCGTCATAAAACACCCTTCCCTTCCCAAGGAGAGTAAGAACGAGATGTGCAAGTGGTGCAAGGTCACCACTTGAGCCGACGGATCCTTTCGAGGGAATGATTGGTATGATGCTGGCATTAAATACGGTCCGGAAGAATTCCATCGTCTCGAGCCGAATACCGGAATACCCTTTGGCAAGCGCGTTCAGTCGAAGAATAGTCATTGCGCGTACAACCTGGTGCGGCAACGGCTCGCCCGCGCCCGCCGAATGACTCACGATGAGGTTTTCCTGAAGCTGTTCGAGATGTTCCGGACTGATCTTGACGTTGCTAAATTCACCGAACCCCGTGGTGACACCGTAAATGGTTTCGCCGCGACGGATCCAGTCTTCCACGACCCGGCGCGATGCTTTCATCCGCCGTTTTGCGGACGCGCTAAATGAAACTGTCGACGGCATCGCCGAGCATTGATAGACATCTTCGACGGTGAGAGAGTTTCCGTCAAGAATTAGATTTTTCATGTAGATATGGTAAAAAGTAGTGTGAATGTACGAAGAACCTGTCTGAAATGCAATGAATCACAGTGCGCCGTACTGGGGCTGTAAATATAGAAATTTCACGGGTGTCACGGTCCACACCGTGACACAAGCACAGAATTCGGTCACGGAATGGTCCGTGACCGCTGTGATTTCTCAAAGTGAGCCAGCACCCAGTGCTCATTGACTTTGAGTGCAGTTTTTTCTATCATGTTTCCCAACGACTATAAGACAGGGAACCATTTATGGAACAACTGCCACATGTTCTTCTCGTCGACGACGAAGACGAGTTTCGCACCCTCATAGCAACCGCTCTCAAGAATGAGAACTACGTAGTCACTGACGTAGCAAGTGGTGAAGACGCATTGCGAGTGGCGCGCACACAGTCGTTCGACCTTGCACTGTTAGACATGAGAATGCCAGGGATGGGCGGCGTGGAAGTGTTAACTACCCTTCAGAAAGAGTCACCGCAAACGGATTGTATCATGATTACTGGATACCAGGACATTCAACTTGCTGTCGAGGCGATTAAACAGGGAGCGAAGGAGTTCCTGACCAAGCCTGTCAATATAACGGACCTGATCCGCAGATTGAAGTCGGTTCGCCGGACACAGGTTGTTGAAGCACGAGCGCGCAATCTGCAAGCCAAATTTACCATAAAGCTTCTTCACGATCTTCTCACCCCGCTCCACAGCGTCACAGCGGCTGTCGAGTTTCTTGAAAAAGGATCGGTTGGATCTATCTCCCCCCAACAAAAAAGCCTTCTTCAGACCATTAACACCACGATTTGCAATATGGATGCTGTGCTCAATGATATGATCGACTTGAGTTTGTTTGAATCGGGGGAAGTAGAGCTTGAGAAAATTCCAACCAATGTCGATGAATTGATCCAATCGGTCTGCTCGCGATTCAAATCGAGAGCGAGCGCTAAGAAAATTCCATTAACCGTGCGCGTCGATGATAACGTTCCCACTGTGAGCGCAGATCCTGACAAGATCGAGCAGGTCATGAATAACATTTTGGAAAACGCTATCACATACACACCCGAAGGCGGGAAAATCGCAGTGCACGTCTCAATAAAACATCGCTCGGTGGGCGGGCATGAAGGAGAGGTTGTTGAAGTTACTGTCTCCGATTCCGGCATCGGGATTTCCAAGGGTGAACTGCTCTTCGTATTCGATAAATACAGAGAGTTTCTTACTGGAAAGACATCCGACCAGAAAAAGACAGGGCTCGGGCTGGCCATCTGTCGAAATATCGTTGAAGCACATAATGGTACGATAGATGTTGAATCAGAACTTGGCAAAGGAAGCACGTTTAAGTTTCTTCTGCCCGTTGACTGACCCTGAGCGATTTCTGCGTAACCCTTCTACCCACGGCATCATTCTTACAAACTGCAGTCGGAGTTGATACTCTATCAACCGTTCCTTATCTTTGGTTCAAAACCAATCGTACAGCAAAGTCTTAATGTAGGAGGTCACTATGAAACAACACGCGTGTGGAGTGGGACTCCTTGCGTTCGCGGTTCTGATGATTCTCGTCGCCGGCGGATGCAAGACTAACAGTACAGAGTCTTCGGTGATAATTACGCCGATCACAGATAACCTGTTTCCTCTGGTCGCTGGGCACATCTTCGAATATACGGGTTACCTTGTCGACACGAACAAAGTCGATACCCCGGTGCCCGGTATACCGCCTGGCGCTTATAAAGCAAAGTGGACACTGTTGCCTGGTCCTTCCGACACATGGCTCATCCAAGATTCGACAACGGTTGGTGCGACAGTATCTACCCGCTTTTTACAAATCCGGAAAGATACAACGTCGGGCGATTTTGCTTTCCGGCAGACTCTTGGCCCCTTCTATCGCCGATTTGGTGTCACCTATACAGACACAACCATCTGGGTATGGGTTGCTCGGCCAAGCATGGGAATTGGAAACACGTGGCTCGCCTTCGATACAACTGTCACAGGTCATCTTCAAGGGCAAACGGGAGCAGTAGGATTGCAGATATTTGGAAGGATCCTGGGACAAGAGAGCATCACCGATAGCTCGTCTGTCCACACGATGTACCAAGCATATAAAGTGCGCACATGGAGAAAGATCACAGCAACCATACAAGGCTTGACTGTCACAGTGCAGGACGACGCGACAACAGCACTGCTGTGGCTGGTGAAAGATATCGGTCCAGTGCAGGTAAATATCGCAGGAGATACAGAAAACTACGGTCACTTCCGGGTACTGATAAGTAAAAACTTTTAGATCGTAATCTTCTTTCACAAACTCCAATGAGTCGCCGCCAGGATGTTTCATGGGGAAAGAAGGAAGACGATCCACATGACTAAGCCTTCACGACTGTTCTTCTGTGCCACAACGGTTGTTCTTTCCTTGACGTTAGGGTTGGATCTCCGTGCGCAGTCCACCGGATCTATTTCAGGAAAGGTCATTGATGAAGCAACAGGCGAATCCCTTCCCTCTGTCAACATTACCGTGAAAGGTGCGACGGTTGGCGCGTCAAGCGATGAGAGTGGAAAATTTTCCATCACGAATATTCCAACGGGAACATACACTCTTGTTGCTTCTCTTATCGGACATATCACGAAAGAGATTCCCAGCATTGAAGTGCGAACAGGAGAAACGGCAACACGAACGATCTACTTGAAAGACGAAACTGTACAGGTTGGCGGAGTTGTCGTGTTTGGAGCTTCTTTTCGCAGGGAACGCATTACTGAAGCCCCATCTGCTGTTTCAACGCTCGAGCCAGACGATATCAGGCTCAATGCAGGCCAGGGGCAATTGCCGAAGTTGCTGGAAACAACCCCGGGTGTTGACATCGCACAAAACGGTCTCTATGATTTCAACATCAACACACGTGGATTCAATAGCTCTCTCACACGGCGATTGCTTGTTCTCCTTGATGGCCGTGACCTCTCCATCGTTTTCCTTGGCGCTCAAGAGTGGAATGGACTTTCTGTCCCTATAGAAGATCTTGGTAAAATTGAGCTCGTTCGTGGCCCAGGTTCCGCGCTCTACGGCGCCAATGCATTCAACGGTGTTATCAATATCATTACTCCCTCACCAAAACAAATTGTCGGTACAAAGCTAACGGTCGCCGGAGGTCAACTGAGTACGTTCCGCGGCGATGTTCGTTACGCAGGGACTTCCGGGAGATGGAGTTACAAGTTAAATTTCGGGAGATTTCAAGGAGACACGTGGAGTGTCTCGCGCCTTAATCCACCGTTTGAATACGATGGCTTTGTCTACTTTCTGAATTCTGAAACTCGTCCGCTCAATACTAATCCTGTTGCATCCACATACGGCTCTGCACGCCTTGATTATGATATCGATGACAATGCTGTAGCAACCGCCGAGGGTGGATTGACACAGGTCGAGAACGAGGTCTATATCACGGGCATAGGGAGAGTGCAAGTAACCCGCGCTCTAAAACCGTGGGGTCGAATTAGTTACAACGACGATCATTCGACTGTACAAGTGTGGGCGAGCGGGAGAAATTCGACTGAGCCTCAATATTCGCTTTCGACGGGATTGCAGCTTCATGAAACTTCGTTTACGTCGCAGGGGGACTATCAATATCATCTCTCTGTGCTTGATGACAGGGTGTTTATCACGAGCGGGCTTTCGTATCGGTATCAAACAACCGACAGCCGAGGAACCCTGATGCTCGACAAGCACAAAGATAACATGACCGGCATCTACGCACAACTTGAATACAAGCTCACCGACCAGATGAAAGCAGTAGCAGCCTCACGATGGGATCGCAGCACACTCTATCCGAGTCAGATTTCTCCGAAGGTTGCCGTTGTATGGTCTCCACACAAAGACCATTCCCTCCGTGCAACGTACAACAAAGCTTTTCAAGCCCCGAATTATTCAGAGCAGTTTCTTTACGTTCTTCACCCGACACGCGCGCTGGCATACTTAGGAAACAGTACTCTTACCGTCGAAAAAATTTCCGGCTACGAGGTAGGCTACAAAGGAATTTTCAACAATGCGCTCTTCGTAACAGTTGATGCATACTATAATGAGCTGAAGGATTTCATCACCGATCTCGCTCCCGGTGTGAACCCATCGTATGCCGGTCAGGAATTTATTGGTGGGACGTTACGAACGGTCTGGTCGTATGGGAATGCAGGAAAAGTCACGGAGTCTGGCTTCGAGCTTGGACTGAACTACTATCTCTCAGATGATTGGATTCTTAACAGCAATTATTCTCTGTTTGGCTTTAGCATCATCGAGAAGAACCCAAACGATGTTCTCCTCCCAAACGCTCCGGATTTTAAAATGAATGGCGGTATCACATACCGAAATGCGAACGGGTATGAAGCAGGAGTTACGGTCAAGTACGTCCCCTCGTTCGATTGGGCAGCAGGTATTTATCAGGGGAGAATTCTCGCGTACACGCTTGTGAACCTCGTGGCAAGCTACAAACTCACTCCGAACATTCAGTTCGGTCTCAATGTATCAAACCTTCTGGACCGCGAGCATTATGAGATTTTCGGGGGATCGCTCCTGAAGCGCAGAGCGATTGGGACAGTGACGATGACGCTGTAAGCAACCAAGGGCTCAATTCTTGTCATTCTCTGGCAGAGGTAAGAATTCCGTCCTGCATCTCCTGATATGAGAAGGATTACTTCTTCCCCTTCTTCGACTTTAGTGGATTGGCCTTTGAAGAACTCTTCTTCGTCTTTCCACTGACGGGCGGTTCTTTCTCTCCAACCTTCTCTTCGGTCGCTGATGTTTGCGGCAGAGGTAATTTCTTCGTCTCTTCCTTCTCATCCTCTGTCGGCACAACAGCAACGGCAGCAATCTTGTCTCCCGCATCAAGCCGTATGAGGCGAACACCCTGTGTGTTGCGGCCCGCAACGCGAATCGTCTTCGCAGGTTGGCGGATCACAACGCCTTGCGTCGTGACAACAACGATATCATCATTTTCCAATACTTCTTTGATGGCAACCATCTTACCGGTCTTGTCGGTAACGCGGATGGTAATGACTCCTTTGCCGCTGCGGTGACTGACGCGGTATTCATCCAGCTCACTTCTCTTACCGAAACCGTTTTCGGCAACGACGAGAATCGATGTGGTTTGCCGTTTGATCGCAATGGCGCCGACAACGTTATCGCCTTTGTTCAGGTTGATCGCGCGAACGCCAGCCGCCGTCCGTCCCATCTGTCGGGCTTCCTTCTCGTGGAAGCGGATCGCCATCCCTTTGTGCGTGCCAATGATGATGTCTTGCACGCCGTCGGTGATCTTCACGTCCTTGACGGTATCGCCTTTCTGGAGCGTTATCGCCGCGATACCGGACCTACGAATATTGCTGTACTCACCCAACGATGATTTCTTGATCATCCCCTTCTCAGTTACTATGACAATTGAGAGCTTCTCATCGAAATTCTGAACAGGGACGAATGCTGCGATATTTTCATCGAGCTGCTTTTCAATTAAGTTCACGATAGATTTCCCCCGCGCAGCCCGACCCGCTTCTGGAATTTCATGCACCTTTAACCAGTAGCACTTACCCTTGTCGGTGAAGAACATGATATAATTATGGGTCGAGGCGATGAACATGTGCTCGATGAAATCATCTTCCTTCGTCGTCGCGCCGGTTACCCCCTTGCCGCCGCGCGCCTGCCGGAGATACCCCGAGACCGGGAAGCGCTTGATGAACCCGCTGTGACTGATCGTCATGACGACATCTTCCTCGGCGATCATATCTTCAATACTGAATTCTTCCGCCTTGTAGACAACCTCCGTCCGGCGCTCGTCCCCGTACTTCTTCTTGATCTCAAGGAGTTCGTCTTTGATCATCTGCATCTGCAATTTCTTGCTTGCGAGAATCGATTTTAGTTTCTCGATGAGCTTGATCGTTTCTTTATACTCATCTTCAACCTTCTTTCGTTCCAAGCCAGTCAGCTTCTGGAGACGCATGTCAAGAATCGCCTTTGCCTGGATCTCGGAGAGCTTGAACCTCTTCATCAAGCTTTCCTGTGCAGAAGGAACATCTTTCGATTTCTTGATGAGTTTGATGATCTCATCAATGTTATCGAGGGCGATGATGTATCCTTCAAGGATGTGCGCACGTTTCTCGGCTTCGTCAAGCTCAAATTTTGTCCGTCGAACAATCACCTCATTCCGGTGCTTGATGAAGTGATCGATCATCTGGCGTAGGGTGAGGATTTGCGGTCTACCATCCACCAGAGCAAGCATGATCACGCCAAACGTCGTCTGCATCTGGGTATGCTTGTAGAGATTGTTGAGGACAACGGGTGCGTTCGCGTCGCGTTTCAGCTCGATGACCACCCGCAGGCCATCCCGATCTGATTCATCGCGGATATCGGAGATGTCTTCGATCCTCTTGTCGCGAACGAGGTCGGCGATCTTTTCGATGAGTGCTGATTTGTTTACTTGATAAGGAATTTCAGTTACAACGATTGCTTGTCGATCTGCGCGGCCTGTTTCAATATTTGCCTTTGCTCGAACAAGAATCCTTCCTCGACCGTTTTTATACGCGTCTTTAACTCCTTCATAACCATAGATGATCCCTCCCGTCGGGAAATCCGGCGCTTTGATGATCTTTAACAATTTGGTTTCCTCAAGATTCGGAGTATCGATAACTGCGATACAGCCATCCACAATCTCACTAAGGTTGTGCGGTGGAATGTTCGTCGTCATGCCGACCGCGATGCCGGATGTCCCGTTCACGAGGAGGTTAGGAACGAGCGCAGGCAGGACGGACGGTTCTTTGAGCGTGTCATCGAAGTTCGGAGTGAACTCAACGGTGTTCTTTTCCAGATCGCGTAACATCTCTTCAGCAATCCGTGAGAGCCGGGCTTCCGTGTAACGCATGGCCGCTGGCGAATCGCCGTCAACGGATCCAAAGTTGCCTTGCCCATCGACGAGTGGATAACGCAGCGAAAAATCCTGCGCCATACGGACCATTGTATCATACACTGCAGTGTCGCCATGGGGATGATATTTACCGAGTACTTCGCCAACAATACGCGCACTCTTTTTGTACGGACGATTGCTCGCAAGTCCAAGATCGCTCATCCCATAAAGGACGCGACGGTGTACAGGCTTCAAGCCGTCCCGAACGTCCGGCAACGCTCGCGCAACGATGACGCTCATCGCGTAATCGATGTACGAGCCTTTCATTTCTTCTTCAATATCTACAGGGACTATTTTCTCGCTAGTTCCAGCCATTCTAATCTCTGGTTATTTTTTATTTTTTTTCTCGTACCTCTGGATCTTACGGAGTTCTTTCAGATCAAGCTTGTCTTTATCCCTCCCGGCCGCTTTTTTCATTTTGATCATATCGTCAAGCGAAGGAACGTACACTTTCACTCCTTCGATTTCAATCTTCATCTTGTGTTTCCACGCATTTAAGAATTCCAGTCCTTTAACAAATGGATGGATATCTGTTTCCAGCGCATATTGGCGAATCAGGACTTTTTTTGATAAAAACATCTCCAGGGTTGTATCTCGCACAACTTCATACCCAATAGCTAACAGCGCCTGCATGGTGTGTTGCGCGTTCGTGCGGGTGGCGTTGATAAAAATATCAATGTCACCAGTATAACGCTTGTATCCATACGCGGGTAATGCCCAGGCGCCTATGACAAGAAACTGAACTTTATGGTCGAGTAACGATTGTAGGAGCCTTCTTAGGTTCATTCTTTCCTTTGAGCCTGAGTCCAGCTCGTACAAGTCGGCTCATCATTTTGTAACGTTCGCTCGGAGTTAGGGACATCATAAACTCGATCTCAAATTTTGATTCCCGCTCCGGGTCATCTCTCTCAAGAGACAGGATCATCGCCTTTTTTTTACTCACGTCGGCATCTTCAAATTGAATTAGACATCCAGGTTTCTCACATACTTCGCATTCTTCTCGATGAAATCTCTCCGCGGTTCTACTTCGTCTCCCATAAGGATCGAGAAGGTGCGATCGGCATCTGCCGCATTTTCGATGGAGACCTGAAGGACGGTGCGTGTTTCAGGATTCATCGTCGTTGACCAGAGCTGTTCCGGATTCATTTCTCCGAGACCTTTGAACCGTGAGATCGCTATTCCATTCGAAGTCACCAGGACGTCCTGTTCTTCACCAGAAATAGCAGTTGTTGTATCAGCAGATTCTTTAGCTCCATCGGTCTTTTTTTCGCCTTTCAGCCGCTTGATGATTTCATCACGTTCTTCCTCATCGAACGCGTAAAACTCTTGCTTACCCTTTTTCAATTTGTACAACGGCGGCTGGGCAATATAGACATGTCCAAGCTCGATGATCTCCTTCATGTAACGGAAGAACAGGGTCAGCAGCAATGTGCGGATGTGCGAACCGTCCACGTCGGCATCGCACATGATGATGACCTTTCCATAACGGATTTTCGCTGGATCAAAATCTTCCCCAGCCCCGGTTCCGATGGCAGTGAAGATGCATCGTATTTCCTCGTTCTCCAGGATTTTGTGAAGCCGCGCTTTCTCCACATTCAGGATCTTCCCTTTAATGGGGAGTATCGCCTGAAAACGACGATCTCGTCCCTGTTTGGCGCTTCCACCCGCAGAGTCTCCTTCGACTATGTACAGCTCGCAATGTTCGGGATCGTTGATGGAACAGTCGGCAAGTTTACCAGGTAAACTCGAAGACTCTAAAGCACTCTTCCGGCGCGTAAGGTCACGAGCTTTCCTCGCAGCTTCTCGTGCCTCCGCTGCGCGTAAGCACTTATCAATGATACGCCGTGCATCGCCGGGATTTTCATCGAGCCACACAGAGAGCTGTTCGCTCACGATTGCTTCAACAATGCCTTTGATCTCACTGTTTCCGAGTTTGGTTTTTGTTTGCCCTTCAAACTGCGGCTCAGGAACCTTCACACTGAGCACGGCAGTCAAGCCTTCGCGAAAATCGTCACCGGTAAGCTGCACACCGTTTTCTTTGACGAGATTGTTCTTCGACGCGTAACTGTTCAATGATCGCGTGAGGGCTGTTCGGAATCCAACAAGATGTGTTCCACCCTCAATCGTGTTGATATTGTTGACGTATGTGAAAACATTTTCGTTGTACTGGTCGTTATACTGGAACGCGACCTCAGCCTCGACTGTTCGTCCCGCTTCATCCTTGTCCTGCCCCTTCGCGTACACCGGCTTTTTCATGATGGAAGGTCTGGTCGAATCGATATATTTCACAAACTCGACGATGCCCCCTTTGAAGTGAAATGCTTCTTCGCGTTCCTGATCTTTCCGAAGATCGATAATACCCAGCCTTACGTCGGGGTTGAGAAATGCAAGCTCGCGCAATCGTTCGGCAAGGGTCTCGAATTTGAAGATGCGGTTTTTAAAGATCTGCGCGTCGGGCAGGAAAGAAACTTTTGTTCCCGTCTTTTTCGGATCGGCCTTACCTATTACCTTCACCACATTTTGGGGCTTCCCCCGGTGATATTCTTGCTGAAATACTTTCCCATCGCGTGAGACCTCGACTTCAAGCCATTCCGAAAGTGCGTTTACGACAGACACGCCAACGCCGTGCAATCCACCGGACACCTTGTACGTATTCTTGTCGAACTTCCCACCGGCATGGAGAACAGTCATTACTACTTCCAGTGCTGAACGTTTTTCTCCAGGATGAATATCTGTTGGGATCCCGCGACCATCATCCAACACTGTGACGGAGCTATCTTTGTTAATTGCGACGTCGATGTTGTGCGCATAGCCGGCTAGCGCCTCGTCGATAGAATTGTCAACGACTTCGTAGACTAGGTGGTGCAATCCGCGAGCGGATACATCACCGATATACATCGCGGGACGCTGGCGGACAGGCTCCAGCCCCTTGAGAACAGTGATATCCGTCGCAGTATATTCTCCGTTGGTCTTCGGTTTGCGATTGGCATCGCCCTTGAGTACAACTTCCTGTTTCATATCCTTCTTATCTTTCTCTACAACTCTAGTCATGCATCCTCTTTATCGAAAAATAATGTCCTTAACAATTTCTTGATTCATCGTGCTGTTGATCTTCCGAACAAGTTCTTTCTTCAAGAAGACGAGTTCGTTGCGCCAAGTGGGGTGGTTAACTCGTACGAAGAGTTTTCCATCCCGGATGCGCTCCGCGGTCGCGATAGTGGCGATTTGCTCACCCACAATGCTGGGCCAGCGATCCAGCATTTCATATTGTCTCACCTTCACACCAATTCCAAGCTGTTGAAATGTGTTGGCAATTGCACTGCTGATGGGTTTCGGTACTGACGTTCTCATACTGCAAACGTTCTATTTTCAACAACCGTGCCCTTGTGGATGTGAACGACTTTATTCCGCTCCGAGGAGACCAAGCTGTTCTCAAGAAGATGCGGGTTGGTTGATGTAACAAATGCTTGGCTGAGAGTCTCCACAAACTTAAGCAAATGCCCGGACCGATGTTCATCAAGCTCACTGAAAACATCATCGAGGAGCAAGATCGGCGTTTCGTTGCAGCGATCCTTTAGATAAAAAAACTCTCCGATTTTCAGCGCGACCAAAAATGTTTTATGCTGACCCTGCGAGGCAAATTTCCGTAGATCAAGCCCGTTGATCTTCAACACGAATTCATCACGATGCGGTCCAATGAGCGACGTACCGAATCGCATCTCCTCGGCCTTTTTCTCCGACAGGTCGGCGCGGAATATTTCACGAATATCCTTTTCCGTCGAGTACTGTTCGATGTTATTCATTGGCCGATATTCAATCGCCGGCTCCTCTTCACTACCGATCAATTGGTGATACGCTGAGAGAATGTATCCCTCAAATTCCTCGACGAATTGTTTCCGTCGTAACAGCAAAGAGCTTCCATGTGATATGAGTTGTTCATCCCACGGATCAAGAAGAGCGCCAACATCTCGTCGAAGGATTTTTCCATCGAGGAGGATTTTGTTCCGATGTTTCAAGACCTTTCTATACTCCATTAAATTCTGGAAATAGATCGAGCTCGACTGTGAGATTACAAAATCTACAAACCTTCTCCGTTCCGAAGGACCTTCTGATGTAATTGGCGTGTGTTCGGGTGAACAGATGACGATCGGAAACTTTCCCACAACAGAGGAAAACGGTTCAACATGACGTCGGTTAATCGAGAAGACTTTCTGCCCTGTCGGGGCGGCATAGGCCACGCGGACTCGGTGCTCTGAATGATGATCAGACATGAGCGTTCCTTCCACTTCGAACACCTCGTGGTCAAAATTCAGAGCAACGGAATCTGTGCCCGCATAGAAACTCTTCGTAAGGCAAAGGTAGGAGATCGCTTCAATGACGTTTGTTTTTCCCTGCCCGTTATCACCCGACAGCACGTTTATTCCGTCACCGAAATCAAACCACGAGTCAAGATGATTGCGAAAGTGATGTAGCTTCAGCGTTGTAAGATGCATCTACTCTGATGTCTCAAGCATTCAGTCTCACTGGCATGACAAGCATCAATACGTTTTCACCGTCTCGCTGGGTGACGGGCTGTACGATACATGCACGCGTTGGTGAGCTCAGCATAAACATTGCTTCGTCCGTATCAATATGCGAGAGGATGTCTACGATGTATGCAGAGTTGAATCCAATTTCCATGGGCTCAGATGAATAATCACAGGAGAGTGTTTCCCGCGCCTCGCTGCCGAAATCAATATCTTCTGCAGAGACGGTGATCGATCCTTTTTTCAACGAGAAGCGCACTTGATGTGTTGTTGAACTTGCGTAGAGAGCAGTACGTCGAACAGAGGCGAGCAATTGGTTTTTATCGACGACCAGCTTCTTGTCGTTGTCCAGTGGAATAACGCTCTCGTAGTTCGGATACTTTTCTTCAATCATACGCGAAATCAAGGTTGAATCTCCAAGGGAAAACATTGCATGATTTTCATTGATGGAGAGACTGCTCGAAACCGCGTTTGCTGATTTCAAAATAAGGTTGAGTGCTTTTGCAGGCACGATGATATCTTGCTCAAGTTTCTTTGACGAAAAATCTGAATGAACGATCCGGACTAGTCGATGCCCATCTGTTGCGACTGCACGAATTTCGTTCTTCTTAATTTGAAATAATGTGCCCATCATTGCAGGTCGAAGTTCATCAGAGCTCACAGCGAATACCGATTTGCTGATCAACCGTCGGAGTGTATCATTATCAATTTCCAATTCATCTGTTCCTTTGAAGGCTGGAACTGTCGGAAAATTTTCACTTGATTCTCCTGTGAGTTTATACTCGCCATTACTGGTCGACATTGTTATCCTATTACTCTCCGCGTCTGCAGTAAAGATAATATCAGTGTTTGGAAGTGCTCTCACTGTTTCAAACAGTCTCTTCGCAGGAACTGCTATGACGCCATCCTCCATACCTTTAACCGCGAGAGCGACGGCCATCGAGATATCAAGATCTGTGGCAGTTACTTTCAGTTGATTGCTTGTTAGCTGGAATAAAAAATTTTCTAAGATGGGTAACGTTGATTTTGGAGGAATAACCCCGCCGATGCTTCCTAAAATTCTTTGAAGCTCTGTACTCGAAGTTGAAAATTTCATGGCGTATTCCTTGTCGTTGTATATGGACCAGTTGGAACTTTTTGCAGCATAAATGTACAAAATTTTTATGAGAATTACAACGCGAAAACCCTTGTAAGTATCCTAAATTATAATAAGTTATATGAAATATACATGGTTCATTATAATAGGGGTGTGAATATGTTAATATTCACAATAAGTGAAGGTAATAGTAAAGAAAAAGGGTTATCTTATGTTTAGACAATGTGGATGAGGTCTTTATTAACATTAGATATTTCCACTAGAATACATTCATCCTTAAATCTTATTAATAGAATCTTTTTATTAACAGCGAGATAACATCCAAAAGAGTCTTATCAACAACGTTATCATCTCTCCTGAAGTATCGCACTAGTCGTTTACAGTGTTTCTTTTTTGTTCATACCAAAGAAATATCAGCCCATATTTCTCTCTAGTTTCGAGCGGAGCTGTTGCACGAGGGATTTTTGTTTTGGATCATTTTTTGTACTGTCTTCAACTGTTTGGTAGGCGTGAATAACTGTACTATGATCTCTCCCGCCAAAGTGCAACCCAATTGTTTTGAGAGAGGAGTTGGTTAATTCCTTTGAGAGGTACATTGCTACCTGCCGTGCGTTGACCACTTCCTGCTTTCGGGTTTTCGCGCGAATCAGGTCTTCTGGAATGCCGAGGTGTTCGCAGACCACGCGCTGAATTTCCTCTATGGTTATGTGCATGCGTACTTCGCCAATAATAGACCGGACGACGTCCTTAGCAAGATCAAGATCAATCTCTCTGTTCTCAAGAGAAGCTCGTGCGAGTAGGCTGATCAAGCATCCCTCTAACTCTCGTATGTTTGAGGTGACATTCGCGGCAATGAATTCTACGACATCATGTGGAAGCTCGAATCCATCATCACCGCTTTTCTTCCTGAGGATTGCAATTCTCGTTTCGAGATCGGGTGGTTGGATGTCTGCTGTTAACCCCCACTGAAATCTTGAAATAAGCCTCTCATTAAGGCCCCTCAGATCTTTTGGAGGTTTATCGGAGGAGAGAACAATCTGTTTTCCCAATTGATGGAGAGCATTGAAAGTGTGGAAGAAAATATCTTGGGTTTTCTCCTTGCCGGCAAAGAACTGAATATCGTCAACAACCAGAAGATCTACACTTCTATAATAATTCGAGAACTCAGTGATGCTATCTTTTTGAATTGATTCGACGAAATCGACAGTAAATTTTTCACTCGAGACATACAACACACGTTTTGTCTTGCCGGTCTGTACAAGATGGTTCCCGATCGCGTGTACAAGATGAGTTTTTCCGAGGCCAACTCCACCATAAATGACCAATGGATTGAACGATGTTCCACCTGGATTGTTGGAAACTGCGAGTGCTGCTGCACGGGCAAATTGGTTACTTTCGCCTTTGATGTAGTTCGCGAAAGTATAACGTGGATTTAACGATGGTTGAATTGTAGGTTGAACAGCGAACGAACGATGGTCTCGCTTGGAAACAGTCGTTGAGCCGAAAGCAAGCTCTGCAGTTAAGCTTGCCGATGATTCTATCGTGGAAGATGATGCACTTACAGGATTCACCAAGGATAGATCTTTATCCTCAGGAGTAATAATGTATTCAATTGTACACTCGGTTCCGCGTACTTGTGTCAAAGCTTCAGTAAGTAGAGAATAGTAATGTTCTTCAAGCCATTCGCTGAAGAATTGGCTTGGTATTTGTATAAAAAATTTGTTACCAACCATCTTTAACGGAATAATGGGGTCAAACCAAGTTTTGAAACTTTGGCTATTCACTCTTGCACGAATGATTACAAGACAGTCCCCCCAAGTGTTTTTGGCTAACCTAACTTGGGCATCGGTGCTCTCGGATTGGATGGTTTGATGGCTTTCAGTTTCAAAGGAGGCTTGTTTATGTTCCATAATTAGATAACTCGTTATAATTAAAGAGGTTATATGGGAACGACGGGGTTTTCAACAGAATGTTAACAACTATGTGAACAACACAGCTCGGTTGAGCAATATCTACCTTAAACCCGATCTATTGACGATTCTAATTCGGTGAATAAAACAGGGCATTGGTTGAAAATGAAAGGAAGAGGTTATTCACAATTTCCTTTAAGAGAAAAAGCCGCTTCTCTGGGTTATAGCTTGAATAATTATTCTCCTTAAATAACATGTTAACATTTTATCAACAGAGCAAAACTACAAGGAGTGTAAGCATTATACGAAGATTATATACTTAGGGCAAGTAAAAAATAAGGTGAGACGTGGTTTCGTAAGGGCTCAGATTCACAGGTTTCACGGAATGGTCCGTGACACCTGTGATTTCTCAAAGTGAGCCAACACCCGTGGTTTTAGTAAGTTTGTTTTTAAAGCAGTTATTTTCTATATTGAAAACAGTTCCTTCATGACAAATCAGAAGTTTAGAGGATTGTGGATAACAATCCTTTTTTTTGCATTGTTAATTCCACATTGCTCACCGCAGAGGCAAGAGTATGAAACGTACGTTCCACCCAAGTAATCGGAAAAGAAAAAACAAACACGGATTTCGCGAACGGATGAAGTCGAAAGATGGACGCAAAGTCCTCGCTCGACGACGAGCAAAAGGACGATCGAAACTCACTGTCAGCGAAGAACACTAAACTAAGCAATCAATATGTTTTGAGGTGCGGCACTCCCTTAAAAGGTCAGAGGTTTTAAGAGGGAAGAAAAATTTTCGGCACGTCTTCGCGCAAGGCAAAAAGATAGAAGGTAAAATCCTTCATTGTTTGTTCTATGAGTTCAGAGAAAAGGATGTTACCGGGACGGCAGCTGTAATTTTCGGAGTAGCGGTACCCCGTAACGTCAAGCGGGCTGTAGATCGTAACCGTATAAAGCGACTTATCCGCGAAGCCTATAGGCTCAACAAAAATCTTCTACAAGATTTCCAGAAAGGAGATTCGGATCAAACAATCTCCTGTCTGTTCGTTTATACTTCGAGATCAGCGCACGTAAGATCCCCCGTGTCGTTCAGAGAGGTTAATAATGATATGAAAACCATTCTGGCTACTCTTGCGCGTACACTGGATCGAAAACATATATGATGATCCTCATTATTCGCATCTACAGGAAGGTCATCTCACCCCTCCTTCCCCCCAATACATGTCGGTTTTATCCAACATGTTCAAGCTATGCGGTGGAAGCATGCTTGCGATACGGAACGCTTAAAGGTTTGCGATTATCAATAACCAGAATCTTGCGGTGTCATCCCTTTCACCAAGGAGGATACGACCCCGTTCCCTGATTCTGAAGCACTACAGTAGTAACACATTCTAAAGTCTATACTTAAAAAGTCATGGATCGTAACACAATCATTGGCTTCATTTTAATCGGCTTGGTTTTGATGGTTTGGATGTGGTTAAATGCACCCCCACCTCCTAAACCTGATTTATCGGTCGATTCCTCAAGGGTTGTTGGCAGAGTACTTCCCCCGGATTCGGTGCATCCAGACGAAAGATTCAAAGAGAGAGAAAAGCACAATGATGATTCGCTGGGAAAGTACTTTTCGCATCTTCGCTCTGGACCAAACAAAATCGTTGTGGTTGAGACCCCAAAATATCACGCAGAATTATCAACTAATGGTGGAGCAATTAAAGCATGGATCGTCAAAGGGTATAAGACCTGGGATCAATACCCCCTTAATCTGATTAACACCTCAAGCGAAGGAGATTTCCATCTTCTGTTTTATAGTTCAGATGGGAAGCTGATTAACACCAAATCTCTCGAATTTGAGTCAGCATACTCGAACGACCAGGTCTTAAATCTTCATGAGCAAGATTCTCTGAAAGTTGAATACGTCCTGACAATTGAAGAGCATCGTCGTATCGTGAAGACTTTTATCTTTTATGGTAATCTTTATTCCTTTGACGTCAGTTATCGATTCGAAGGGATGGAAAATATCATTTCAAATTTTGAATATCAAGTGACTTGGGAATCCGGCTTGCGGTATGCTGAACATAATAGTATCAACGAGTCGAATTCTGCGAAGGCATCTGTGTATGCTGGGGGAGAAATTAGTGAGATTGATGCGACAAAGTTTAATGAGGTCGTCAAACAAAGCGTATCGGGCCGAGTCTCGTGGGTAGCTGCTCGGAATAAATATTTTACAGTTGCACTCATTCCACGGGAGAAAGAAAGTCAAGGGGCCTATCTGGAGGGAAGTCGAATCAAGTTGCCAGATGAGGGAGCTAAGGAAAACTACAGCATCGCAATCAAAATGCCTTTTCGAGGATCTTCGCTTGAGACTGACCGGTTCACAGTATTTATTGGCCCGCTCGATTTTGATGTCGTGAGGGGATACAACATCGACCTCGAGAAGATCATGACTCTTGGTGCTGCTTGGATCATCCGCCCAATTTCTGAATATATCATCATACCACTCTTCAAGTTGTTGAAGAGCATCATCCCCAACTACGGATTCGTCCTGATCATATTTTCGTTAATCGTCAAGGTAGTTCTCTATCCTCTGACTAAGACCAGCATGAAATCGATGCAGAAAATGCAGAAGCTTCAACCAATGATGGAGGAAATCAAGGAGAAATACAAAGATGATCAACAGAAAATGAACCAGCAAGTGATGAGACTATATAAAGAATATGGTGTTAATCCCGCTGGTGGGTGTCTTCCACTTTTACTCCAACTTCCAATTCTATACGCCTTGTGGGCTGTCTTCAGTTCAGCAATTGAATTGCGTCAAGCCTCATTCGTATGGTGGATTCAAGATCTATCCGCCCCCGATGTGATCACAAAGTTACCGTTTCGAATTCCAATTTTCAATGTTGATGATGTGAGTGGGTTAGCAGTGCTGATGGGGGTGACGATGTTTGTCCAACAAAAGATGTCTGTCAAAGATCCTCGCCAAAAAATGATGGTATGGTTGATGCCTATTTTGCTGACTCTAATGTTCAACAGCTTTCCAGCAGGACTAAATTTGTATTATTTCGTGTTTAATATTTTTTCAATTGCTCAACAAGCTTG
Source organism: Ignavibacteria bacterium (assembly GCA_016178625.1). Classification (GTDB taxonomy): domain Bacteria; phylum Bacteroidota; class Ignavibacteria; order UBA10030; family SZUA-254; genus JACOSX01. The sequence goes on along the minus strand of JACOSX010000169.1, from coordinate 775 downwards.
GATCAATAAACAGCACAAAGATGAACCGCTCAGAAAGGTTGAAGAAAAAAAGTCTGGCGGTTTTCTCTCTCGAATCGCAAAAAATCTACCGAAGCGGTAAACTGATAAAAGGAATTTTTTTCATCAACCCCGCACTGATTGTGCGGGGTTTTTTGTGATTGTTTTTCATACTGAAGTTTGATAAATTCAAGAAAGAAATTTCGTGTCAAGGATGAACTCTCCCGATGACGTCATAGCTGCAATCGCTACGCCAATAGGTGTTGGAGGCATTGCGGTAATACGTATTAGTGGGAAGGGAGCTATCATACTTGCCGACAGTATGTTTCGAGGGAAACGACACCTAGAATCGGCTGAATCACACACGGCTCATTTCGGAATGTTTGTTGATACAACTGGGAGAGTGATCGATGAGGTAGTGGTTACTATTTTTAGATCGCCCCATTCATACACCGCGGAGGACGTAGCGGAGATAAGTTGCCACGGTGGCTTATTGATCGCTCAGAAGATTTTAGGATTAGTTTTACAATCGGGTGCGCGGCCAGCGGAACCTGGGGAGTTTACAAAGCGGGCATTCCTGAATGGTAGGCTTGATCTTTCACAAGCAGAGGCAGTTGCAGACCTAATTCATTCTCGATCTGAAATAGCTCTTCAAGTTTCCCTTGCGCAGCTAAAGGGGATGCTTTCATCAAAGATTAAAGAAATGAGGGAATCCCTATTAAGTATTTGTAGTCACTTAGAGCTTGAGATAGATTTTATTGAAGAGGGCATTCAGTTT
>JACOSX010000163.1 GCA_016178625.1 Ignavibacteria bacterium | reverse complement strand
AGGAACAAGACAACCCTGCTCTCCGTTGTTGTGAACCCAAAGGTCCGGTTGAATTTCGTAAGCAAGCTCATCGATGATTGATCAAGTCGCGTGAGGATTCGAGAATAGTCATCCTACGAGAAAATCCCTTTCATCTTCTCAAAAAAGCTTTTGTCGGAATGGGCGGAGCGATCACCCTCTTTCGGCTTCATGTTTTCACTCCTCGAAAGTGACCTGAGAATGTCTTTATCTTCCTTCGTTAGTCTCGTAGGGACCCACACGTTGACTCGCACAAGCTGATCGCCTCGTCCCTGTCCGTTGAGTTCGGGAATTCCTTTATCTCTCATCCGAAGAATTTTTCCCGACTGAGTTCCGGGCTCAATTTTTAGCCGCGCACGACCTGTGAGGGTCGGGATATCCAACTCAGCACCAAGCGCAGCCTCAGAAAAACTCACGAGAAGATCAAGAATGATGTCTTCGCCGTTGCGCGTGAAGAGTTTGTGCGGCTCTTCTTCAATGATGACGATAAGATCGCCGGGAGGTCCACCTCGCTGACCGGCATTACCCTGTCCGCGGAGCGGAATGTAATTTCCTTCCGACACTCCAGCAGGAACATTGACTTTGAGTGTCGTCTCCCCCTGTACTCTTCCTTCACCTCCGCATATCTGGCACCGATCCTTGATGATACGACCCTCGCCATTGCAATTGGTACACGTGGAAATGTTTACAAATTGTCCGAAGACAGAGCGTGATACCTGGCGCACTTCACCGGTGCCGTTACAGATTGGACACGAGGTTCTGGACGACCCGGCTTTTGCACCACTTCCTTCACATATGTCGCACATCTTCCACCGTTTGATCTTCAGTTTCTTCTCAATACCCGTGGCGATTTCCTCCAGCGTGAGTTTCAGGCGGATTTTCAAATCAGAACCGGGTGAACCAGTCTGCGACCGACCGCGAGCGCGCGATCTGCCGCCGGTGAACACTTCTTCAAAAATACTTCCGCCAAAGCTCGAGCCAAAAATATCACTGAAGCTAGAGAAGATCTCATTGATATCCTGATATCCGTGGAAGTCAGCGCCCGCTCTCATACCCTCATGACCAAATTGATCGTAACGGCGGCGCTTCGAATCGTCGCTTAAGACTTCGTATGCCTCCGCGGCTTCTTTGAATTTTTCCTCAGCTTCCTTGTTATTGGGATTGCGGTCAGGATGAAATTTCAACGCAGCCTTGCGATATGCTTTCTTGATCTCGTCTGGATTAGCGTTCTTTGGAATTTCAAGAATTTCGTAATAGTCTCGTTTCGTCATACTCCTATTGATGGGATACTGGATGAGGTGATCTTAGTTCTTAGGTTGCTGCCCGTCCTGTGGTTCTGTGGTGCTTGGTTCAGCCGAAACGATCACTTTCGCGTGACGGATCACTTTATCGTTTAGCATGTATCCTTTCTCCACCTCCTCGATAACTGTGTGAGGAGGAACGTCGGTCCGCGGTAATTGCAGTAACGCATCGTGCAGTTGCGGATCGAAAGGCGCACCGACCACGTCGAAGTGTTTCACTCCCTGAGTCTCTAACAGTTTCTTGAACTTGCTATAGATGAGCTCTACGCCTTTCATGAAAACACTCTCATTTGCACTCGTCCCTTGAGGGTCGCCAGATTGAACCTTGCTTGCTTTAAGAGATCGCTCAAAGTCGTCGAGAACCGGCAAGAGCTTCATGATCAGTTCTTCCTTTGAAAACTTGATGATAGAGGCGTAATCATTTTCGGTCCGTTTTTTGTAATTCTCGAACTCTGCAGCCTTCCGTAGCAGTTGGTCCTTGTACTGATTAACGCTGTTTTCAAGCTCCACCATTTTTGCGCTGAGCATGTCAACTTCGGTAAGCTCAGGGATTTGCAGGGGAGCCTCTCGAGGGGTCTTTTCCGAATCTTGCTGATCCGGTTGAGTTATATTGTCATCCGTCATGAACCTTGTACACCACCTTTGTCATTGAAATCTGTCTAAACTATTTAAAAAATATAAATT
>JACOSX010000162.1 GCA_016178625.1 Ignavibacteria bacterium | reverse complement strand
GTGTAGTAGTCGAGCCTGTTGGTGACTCCAAAACGAGATCGCAGGGGAGATGAAAGGAGCCCCGCACGCGTCGTTGCGCCAACAAGTGTGAAGTTTGGAAGATTCAATTGCACACTCCTCGCGTTTGGTCCGCTATCGATGACGATGTCAATCTTGAAATCCTCCATTGCCGAGTAGAGATACTCTTCGACAAGTGGATTCAACCGGTGGATCTCGTCGATGAACAGCACATCACCCGCGCGTAGGTTTGTTAGCACGCCGGCGAGATTGTACGGCTTGTCGAGCGCGGGACCGGATGTGGGTTTGATCTGCACACCCATCTCGTTTGCGATGATGTAGGCAAGGGTGGTTTTGCCGAGTCCAGGGGGCCCAGTCAGCAAGACATGATCGAGACTCTCACCTCGTTTCTTCGCCGCACTAATGAAGACCTTGAGGTTATCGACGATCTTCTTTTGTCCGACGAAATCTTCGAACCGGAGAGGGCGAAGAGTTTGGTCGAGCTCGACTTCGTTCTCCAAACGTTCAGGAGCGGTGTGATCGGATCGTTTTGCCATGGTGTCGTAAATTTACTGAGAATGGGTGTGAATAGCAACAATTTCATCGATGGTGGAGAGCCGTAGGAATGGCACGGAGGAGAAAGACTTCACCCTATTTCTTTGTGGCGTGGTGGAGAGCTTGCTTGATGAGTTCTTCGACTGAATATTCTTCACCCCGTGATTCGCTCAACACGGTTCGGAGAGCTTGTTCGGCGGATGCGCGGGAGTATCCAAGCGACATCAATGCGACAAGCGCTTCAGATCGCGCTTTCAGTTGGAGACTTGTGGGCGTTGTCGCCGTTTCTGCGAACTCGATTTTTCCGAGTTTAGTCTTTAATTCGAGAACAATCCGCTCTGCCGTTTTTCTGCCCACGCCGGAGATAGACGTGAGTGCAGTAAGATCACCGATCAGTATCGCTTCCCGGAGTTCCATGGAAGTGAGACCGGACAGAATTCCCTGCGCCATCTTCGGACCGATTCCTGAAACAGAGATAAGGAGTCGAAAGAGATCGCGTTCTGCCTCCGTCGCGAAGCCGAACAGTTGCAATGTATCTTCGCGTACGTGCATGTAGGTGAGGATATTGATTTGCTCATCACTGTGATCAAGCCGTTCGAATGTTGACAGGGGAATGTGCACCAAATAACCAACGCCATTCACGTCGATGACGATCTCGGTCGGAGACTTGTGGACTAACGTGCCGCGGAGGTGAGAGATCATATTGCCGACATACGTCGAGATGACGTGAGTTTCTCAGGATGTGCCGCTGTGTAGGCTTTCCAGCTTTTGAAGGAGTGAGAGCCGCGAATTGACGTCCGGCGGTGTGTGTGACAGATCGCTACTGCTAAAGCATCTGTAACGTCGTACTCTTTTGGAATTGCTTTGAGGCGGAGGAGCGATTTGACCATGTACTGTACTTGTTCTTTAGAGGCGGTCCCTTTTCCTACAATCGCTTTCTTAACCTCACGCGGAGAATATTCATGAGTAGGGAGATTCTGAGAGACAGCGGCAAGCATAGATACACCCCGCGCATGACCGAGCTTCAATGCAGATTGAGCATTTTTTCCGTAGAAGGCAGTTTCGATCGCGAATTCGTCAGGATGGAAACGAGTAATGACCTCACTGAGTGTTTCGTAGATCTGTCGGAGTCGATTCGGCATTGCAATGGAACTCTTGTTCTTAATGGCGCCGCAGGTGAGGACGTGAGCTTTACCGTTCTTTATCTCAATAACACCATAGCCGGTAATCAGAGTGCCGGGGTCAACACCGAGGACAACCATAGGTCAATTCAGAAGTCAACGTGAACATGGGAAAAAGTATAGAAGGGTACCCCATCTTGTGCATTCTTGATTCAATCAGGCGTTAAAGCCGGCAAGCACTTTTTCGTCAATATCGAAATTCGCATACACATGCTGAACGTCGTCATGATCTTCGAGCGCTTCAACCAATTTCAAGACCTGCTCGGCCTCTTTTCCTTCGACTCGAATGGTATTTTCCGGGACGAGTTGAATCTCTGCATCTTCGAGAGTAACTCCTTTGGACTCGAGTCCGCGCTTCACTGAATCAAAATGGTCTGGCATTGTAATGATCTGATAGATATCTTCTTCGGTCTTCATGTCGTCTGCACCTGCATCGATGATGATATTCATTAAATCATCTTCATTATAATTCGCTCGTGAAACATGAATGATACCCTTGCGATGAAACATGTACGCGACAGAGTTCACTGCGGCAAACTTTCCATTATTCTTCTCGAGGAGGTTGCGCAGCTCAGCCACCATCCGATTTTTATTATCAGTCACACATTCAATCATCAATGCTACACCACCTGGACCAAAACCCTCGTACGTCACTTCTTCGTATGAGACACCGGGAAGTTCGCCCGTTCCGCGTTGGATTGCTCGCTTGATGTTTTCGGCAGGCATATTGGCCGCCTGAGCTTTCTCAACGGCAAGTCGCAGGCGAGGGTTCCCTTGAACGTTTCCACCGCCGTCGCGCGCGGCAATTGTCATTTCCTTGATGAGTCGCGTGAAGATTCTGCCTCGCTTTGCGTCGTTGACCCCTTTTTTTCTCTTGATCTTTGCCCATTTATTATGACCTGACATACCAAAATCCCCTCTCGAAAGATGCTTTACGCCTCAGCGGGCAGTGAGACCGTCGCTGAGTCGGTGGTAGAATGCTTTCTGAAATCTTTGACTTTGAGTTGCGGGAATGTTTCGGGATTGCCCGAACCCGCCGGTGCCCACCCATGTTCGTCGACGGAGAACACCACATCGAGACTTTTTCCATTTGTACGAACTTCATCGATCATCGATCCGAGGCCAAAGCCAATGGCGTCGAGGACATTGTGATTCTGACGTACTTTGAAGCGAAGGTGATCCTTCCCAACAATTCTTGGTATGCCGACGAGCTCGACATTCTTTACGAGAAAAATCGAGCGCATATTGCCGGGACCGAATGGCGCGAACTCTTTGAGGATTCTAAGGAACCTCGGGGTTAGTTCTCCAAGCGATATTTCAGTATCAATTTTCAATTCGGGGGTTCGGACATCTTCCGACATCAACTCCTCAACGGCAAGATTGAAGGCGTCACGAAATTCGTCGAGACGATCAAGAGAGACAGCAAGCCCTGCGGCATATTTATGACCGCCGAACTGGATCAGTTTATCCTCAACGCGCTTTAACGCTTTATGGATATCGAAGCCGACGATGCTACGGGCTGAGCCCTTTGCAACACCGTCGACGGTGGTCATCATGATTGTCGGTCGATAATATTTTTCCACCAATCGCGATGCGACAATCCCGATGACGCCCGGATGCCATTGCTCGTGATGTAACACAATTGCAGGGTTGGTGTCGACCTGAAGCAAGTTCTCAACGAGCTCTTGCGCTTTCAGAAACGTATCTTCATCAATCTTGCGGCGGTTGCGGTTTTCCTCTTCAAGCACTTGCGCCATCTCCAACGCCGTTTGTAAATCCTCGCTTGTAAGCAATTTCACCGCGCGGGTTGCATCCCCCAACCTTCCGGCAGCGTTGATCCGTGGTGCGAGCACGAAGACGATCTGTCCAGTCGTGACCTTGCCGGATTGAGTTCCAGATGTATCGATCAGTGCTCGTATGCCCGGGCGGGGATTGGCATTGATCTGCTGCAATCCGATTCTTGTTAAAATACGATTCTCGCCGATCAGTGGCACGATGTCGGCAGTTGTTGCGAGAGTCGCGAAATCTATGTAACTGAACACCGTCTCTTCCTCACCGCGATGGCGCGCAATGGCTTGCATCAGCTTAAAGCCTACTCCACAGCCGCAGAGGTGCTTGAATGGATATGGGCAATTTGGTTTCAGAGGGTCGAGAACCGCGTGCGCATCTGGTATCTCCTCACCCGGTTCGTGATGATCGCAGATAATGACATCAATGCCAAGAGACCGCGCATATTTGACCTGCTCGACTGCCGTGATGCCGCAATCAACCGAAATGAGGAGCGTCGCCCCAAATTCTTTTCCTCGATCAATTCCCGTCGTGGAGATTCCGTACCCCTCCTTGATGCGATCAGGGATATGGAAGATTGTTTCAGCGCCAAGCTGTGTGAAATAAAGATACAACATCGCAGCGCTGTTTGTGCCATCAACATCGTAGTCACCGAAGATAAGAATGCGCTCTTTGGTTTCAAGCGCTTTCATAACACGCTCAACAGCTCGTGTCATCCCATCCATTAGGAACGGATCGTGCAGGTTCGAAAGTTCAGGTCGAAAAAATTCCTTCGCCTCCTGATAGCTCGTAATGCCGCGACGTATCAGAATACGTGCGATTGTCTCTGAAACATTAATCTCCTTTGCCAACTGTGCGGTTAGTAAGGGATCAGGGGTGGAGGCGATTGTCCAACGATAAACGCGTTTCATCTGGGTGTGTTTTTTTTCAAATCAAAAGGTGATTAGATATTCATTCGTATCAAGATAGTCCGGTCGATCCATGGTACACGAAAGTGAAACCAAACAAGAGGCTGCGCATCTATAAGCCGAATTCTGTTCCGCCGGACCTGCCAGCCGGCAGGCTGGGGCGGATGCAATCATTTATCTAGCCCCACTCTCACGAATGGGGTCAAGCGACCTACCCGTTCCGCTTTTCCTCACTGCGCGTGATGAAAGTTGAGCGGACCGCTCTCTCCCGCCGAGACGGGAAGCGGAATATACGTGGTCTTGCTCCGAGTAGGGTTTGTCGGCTCCCAACATTACTGTTGAGATGGTGAGCTCTTACCTCGCCTTTTCACCCTTACCCCGTTTGCCCGAATGAGCGAGACGGGACGGTATATTTTCTGTGACACTATCCGTTGTCATAAGCTTTCACGTATGACACCCTCCTGTTAGGAGGTACCCTGTCCTGTGGAGTTCGGACTTTCCTCATCCCGTCCACTAGCACGGGACGCGATTGCACGATGCGCAGCCTGAAATTCTTGAGGTCTTTCCGTGCCACGAACGCTTCGTGTACGAAGAACCCTGTAGTGGCACTGAGAACTAAACCTGTAGTGATTGTCTCGAGTCAATTCCGCTATTTGCTAGGAGATCGGCGTCATGGTTATGTTCACGCTCGACATGAATGATTTCGAACGTGAATGACGCTGATGATAGCAACCGATGTGCCTGCTGATAATATTTCTGAAGCGCCTTATCTTTCACCCGATACGTTCCCTGCAACTGTCGAACCATCAGTTGGCTGTCGGAATGGACGATCAATCTCTTGCACCGTAACGTGAGCGCTTTCTTCAGACATGCAAGAAGTGCTTGATACTCTGCGATGTTGTTCGTCGCTGTTCCGATGTAGCCGCCAGCAGAGAAGATAACGTTTCCTTGCTCGTCTCTCAAGATGATGCCGATGCCGCTCTCGCCTGGATTTCCCCGCGAAGCGCCATCGGTGTAGGCGTAGATTGTCATCAGATTGCGAGACTCATCTCAACGATATGATCCGAGACAAGGAGGCGCCCACAATGTTCGCAGGCGAAGAAATTTGCATTCTGTCTGATTTCTAGGATTTTCTGTGGAGGCACCCGGTTGAAACATCCTCCGCAGGCTCCACGTTTTATCGGAACAATTGCGATTCCACCTTTCGCCTTCTTAATGCGCTCATACCGCGCAAGATCCGATTTATCGATCCTTGCTAACAGTTTCTCTCGCTCATGTTGTAACTTCAGTTCTTCTTTTTCATGCTCCTTGTTAAGTTCGTGTAACTCCTTCCTTCGTTCGTTCAATTCAGCGGTGGATTCTTCCAGTTGTACGGTCAGAGCTTCAATATCTTTCTTGGCGATTTCCATTTTTCCCTCGAACGATTCCATCTGTTCCTCGAGCTTTAAGGTTCGTTCTTCTGCGGCTTCGATCTCACGGGTGAGCGCATCGTACTGCTTGTTCGATTTCACGTTGAGCTGTTGGCTCTTAAACTTCTCAATTTTTCCAGCCAGATCCACAATCTCCATGTCTGCATTATCGCGATCAATTTTCGACTGCTTGATCGATCCATTGAGTTCCTTGAGTCTTGCTTGCATCTCGGTAACTTTCGTTTCAAGGTCTGTGACGATCATCGGCAGGTCGCCTTTAAGATCCTGAACTTCCTGTAACTGTGAATCGACTTGTTGGAGGGCAAAAAGGTGTTTGAGCTTATGTTCCACCGTGGTTTCCTTCATGATAAATAATAGTGAACCGGATTACTAGTAACCGCTGACCTGAATACTTGGACAGATTCTTTTCTTCGGGCAATTTCTTTTCTCAGGAATTGAGTGAGTTTCCGGAGTACGGGGTATTCCGTCTCGGAGTGTCCAGCATCGACGAGGAGGAGGCGAAGGTCACTCTCCTCAAATCGATGATACGTGATATCTGCTGTGACAAACGCATCGGCACCACTCTGGACTGCCACGGGAATCAAGTCCGAGCCGCTACCACCACACACTGCAACACTTCGAATTTTCCTGTTAAGATTTCCTCGATAGCGTAATACCGAAGTTTTGAGGGAGCGTGAGACCGTTTCCAAGAATTTCCTTCCTTCCACTGCCCGGTGTAGTTGACCGATTGCTCCCACACCGTAGTGATCGCTGACGTTGGTGAGATCGTAAACATCGTACGCGACTTCTTCATAAGGGTGCGCCTCTTGCATTGCTTTTACAACACGTTCAACCTTCCAGGTCGGGGCGACCATTTCGAGACGAACCTCTTCGACCTCTTCACGTATGCCGACCCTGCCCACGTACGGGCGCGCATCTCCTTTAGGCTTGAACGTACCCTTACCCGTTGAAGTGAACGCGCATGATTCATAATTGCCTATCTGTCCGGCTCCTGCCGCTGCCATCGCTGCTAATACTTTTTCGACGTCATTGGGGGGTACGAAGACGACAATCTTTTTTTGCACGCGCTGGCTTTTCATGAGGAAGCCGATGTTATGTAATCCGATTTGCTCGGCGAGCGCAAAACTTACTCCGCCGCGTGTAAAATCCAAGTTAGTGTGTGCGGAGTATAAAGCGATCCCTGATCGTATTAACTTCCCGATGAGCCGCCCAACCCTTTCATCCCTTGTAACCGATTTCAGCGGATGGAAGAGAAGAGGATGATGACTAATGATAAGAGTGGCTCTTTTCCGCTTTGCTTCGCTGATGACCTCGTCTGTTACATCCAAAGTAATAAGGATTGATCGCACCCGTCTCTCGAGTTCACCAACCTGCAAACCAGTATTGTCTCGATCCCACGCGATCTCTTTTGGTGCCCACGACTCCACCATGCGCTGGATGTCACGAACGACCATTCACTCGGAAGGCATATGGAAAAAAAAGTCCCGTTTTTTGGCGGGACACTTCGTACACCATGCTGCGCTTCAGCCGATGTCGTTAATTTCTTGTTGATGGTCGTAATGCCTATCTCTCTCCTTGTATCTATACGTATATCCTCGTGTGAGTCTGTATGTCGTGAAGCACCGTGCATGACACAAACAATATAGAAATTTTATCACTGAAAATCAAGACGCAGCACCGAACGTCGTACTGATAGTTAGATGCGCCCGCGCTACGATGAAGATGCCTTCGCTGCGTTGGCATCCCGGAGTCTTACAATTTGTTTTTCCAGCAACGAAATGTTTCTGTTCAGCTTAGCAAGCAGTTCCTGTGCTTCCGGGGAAACTTTCTGCCGGAGTAAGATGTCGGTACTTATTTTTATTGCCGCTAGGGGATTATTGAATTCGTGGCACATCGTGACGACAAGCTCCTGGATAGCTTCCGTTTTCTTCTGGGCAAGCAATTTTTCTTTTTCCGCAGCAGTAATCTTCTCGCTGAGTTGTGATCGATCGAGAACATTGATGATCGTTCGAGGGAGTATAGTGTCAACAATCTCTTCCTTGACCAGATAATCCTCCACTCCATATTTCATAGCTTCGATTGCGATACGGAAGTCTTTGTTCGATGTTAGGAGGATGATTGGCACGGCGATTTTCTCTTCAGAGATCCGCTTGGTGAGTTCTACGCCATTTGTGTCCGGGAGGAAATAATCCATCAAGACAAGATCGATGTTCGTTTGGGATCGCAGCTGCTCGAGAGCCTTCTCACCATCGTTCACCCAGGTGAGGTCGAATCGTTTATTTTGGAATGAATGAAGCTGATGCTTGATTACGTCCACATACTCGGCATCGTC
>JACOSX010000037.1 GCA_016178625.1 Ignavibacteria bacterium | reverse complement strand
TTATTTCAGCTACAATGAAGCGCGTCGAACCCCCGAGCTTATTGCAAAGTTGAAGAGTGGTACATCGATCGCACTGGTCTCGGATGCGGGAACGCCGGGAATCTCTGATCCTGCGTTCAGGATCATTCGTGCTTCGCTGGACGGAGGAATTCCGGTGGTTGCGATCCCGGGTGCGAGTGCATTTCTTCCTGCGCTCATCACAAGCGGGCTCCCCGTTGAACGATTTGTTTTTGAAGGATTTCTGCCCGTCAAAAAAGGGAGGAAGACGAAGCTTGAACAACTTTGCCAGGAGGACCGCACCATCATTTTGTACGAGTCGCCTCACCGCCTTCTCAGAACATTGAACGACTTGAACACCTACTGTGGTGATCGCCAAATCTCGGTTGCACGAGAGCTCACAAAAAAATTTGAAGAGATTGTTCGCGGTAACATTTCCAATGTCGTCGTATCCTTCACCCAGCGAACGATCAGGGGAGAGTTTGTCATTGTCATTGCTGGCGCTTCGGACAGGGCTCGCACCGCCTGATCCTAGTTGACCTCTTCTTGATTTTCTCTCAAATTTAGTGTATATTCATTCACTCGAACGGAGCACTGCTCAACACACTCGTGTTGTAATCCATTTCAGTGTAATTCCAGTACCTTATTGATTTTAACCATTAAAAGGAGATTAACCCATGAAAATCAAGCCTTTGGCTGATCGTGTTGTTATCAAGCCATCAGCCGCCGAAGAGAAAACGCGCGGTGGAATTATTTTGCCTGACACAGCAAAGGAAAAGCCAGTCGTTGGAGAAGTTGTGGCTGCCGGACCAGGACGAAAAGGAGACGACGGAAAACTGGTAGCGATGGAGTTGAAAATCAGCGACAAAGTATTGTATGGGAAGTATTCTGGAACAGAGGTAACGCTCGATGGTCAAGAATACCTGATCATGCGAGAGAGCGACATCTTTGCGGTTGTGTAAGTGTGTGTAGGTTAGGGAACATCGTACATTCACCCGCCTGCGTGCGCTCCGTCGCTGAAGCTTTGGAGCGTAAGTGACCGAAACGCACTACGGCGTGCAAGCCCGCGTGAGGCGGGGCTCATCATTCAATAAGAAACTAAGAGAGGAAGATTATGGCAGCAAAAATCATCACATTCAATGCCGATGCGCGATCAGCGCTGAAGCGCGGTGTCGATAAGTTAGCCGATGCCGTGAAGGCGACGCTTGGTCCGAAGGGACGGAACGTCGTGATCGATAAGAAGTTCGGTGCACCGACCGTGACCAAAGACGGGGTCACCGTTGCAAAAGAAATTGAGCTGGAAGATGCGATCGAGAACATGGGCGCCCAGATGGTTCGAGAAGTGGCAAGTAAGACCTCAGATGTTGCCGGCGACGGAACAACCACCGCCACGGTGCTTGCGCAGGCGATCGTTCGTGAAGGGATGAAGAACGTTACTGCCGGAGCGAACCCGATGGATCTGAAGCGAGGGATCGATCTCGCCGTCATCAAGGTTGTCGAAGAGTTGAAGAAGATCAGCAAGACCGTAGGCGACGACAAGAAGAAGATCGCCCAGGTGGGCTCGATCAGCGCCAACAACGATCCGACGATCGGCGATCTGATCGCCAATGCGATGGAGAAAGTCGGGAAAGATGGCGTCATCACGGTCGAAGAAGCCAAAGGGACAGAGACCACGGTGGAGTGGGTGGAAGGGATGCAATTCGATCGTGGGTATCTCTCACCCTACTTCGTCACCGATGCCGAGACGATGGAAGCGAAGTTGGAAGACCCGTATATCCTGATCCACGACAAGAAGATCAGCGTGATGAAAGACCTGTTGCCGATCCTTGAAAAGATCGCCCATGCAGGTCGCTCGATGCTGATTGTGGCAGAAGACCTCGAAGGAGAAGCCCTTGCCACGCTGGTGGTGAATAAACTCCGGGGGACATTGAAAGTGTGTGCAGTGAAGGCTCCCGGGTTCGGTGACCGAAGAAAAGCGATGTTGGAAGACATTGCGGTTCTGACCGGCGGGACGGTGATCTCGGAAGAGAAAGGGTTCAAACTGGAGAACACGCAACTGTCATACCTCGGCACGGCGAAACACGTCACGATCGACAAAGACAACACGACGATCGTCGAAGGAGCTGGGAAGAAGGACGACATCAAGAAGCGGATCAATGAGATCAAAGGACAGATCGAGAAGACGACGTCGGACTACGACAAGGAGAAGCTGCAGGAGCGGTTGGCAAAGCTTTCGGGCGGCGTGGCGGTATTGAAAGTTGGCGCTGCGACAGAAGTGGAGATGAAAGAGAAGAAGGCACGAGTGGAAGACGCATTGCATGCGACGCGAGCAGCGGTGGAAGAAGGGATTGTCCCCGGGGGCGGCGTGGCGTACTTGCGAGTGCAGTCGAAACTTGACGAGTTGAAGACGGAGAACGAAGATCAGAAGATCGGGATCGAGATTATCCGGAAGTCGTTGGAAGAACCGATACGGATGATTGTGACGAATGCGGGGTTGGAAGGATCGGTGATCGTGAACAAGGTAAAAGAAGGGAAGGACGATTATGGGTTCAATGCGCAGACGGAGAAGTACGAGAACCTGATCCAGACTGGGGTGATCGATCCGACGAAGGTGACGAGGATAGCGTTGGAGAATGCGGCGAGTGTAGCGGGCTTGTTACTGACGACGGAAGCGACGATCGTCGAGAAGCCGGAGAAAGAAAAGCCGATGCCACAGATGCCTCATGGTGGCGGTATGGGTGATATGTACTAACAGATCAGATCGTTCTCAATACGAGCGAGATGGGAAAACCCCTCAGCCAATCGAATGGCGAGGGGTTTTTTATTTTAAGAAATCTATTATTTTTACTTGACAAGATAAAGTTTTTTGCTTATCTTCACAACAATCTACTCGTAGTGTCTTTGGAGGACGACACCCTCCCAGAGCGTGTGAAACTTTTGTGAATAAGAGTTCCTACCGCTCGCCGTCCACAAATCATGATGACTATTCTAATTCACTCAATGTCCCACACATTCAAGAGGAGGCTGTATGGACGCGTTATTCTCAAAATCTATTAAAGCTGGCGACCGCACATATTTCATCGATGTGAAGGAAGCGAAGAACAAATCGAAATACCTGACGATCGCGGAGAGCAAACTTGCAAAGGAAGGCGATAAGAAATTCTCGCGTTCCAGCGTTATGGTATTCGACAATCAAGTGGAAAAAATCCGGGAAGCACTTGATGAGGCAATCAAGACAATGAAACGGGAGTGAATGTCGGCAATCGCTTAGGTGCAGGCAAATCCCCAACCCCTTGGATGAGAGTCATGGTGGGAAGGTAGTTCGTTTGCACGTGTGGTGTTCAACGGTCGCTTTGCGTGGTTGATGGTCTTGGGTTTACATCCCGATGAATTCAAGTTTCGAGGGATGGGAACGCTTACGATTTCACTTCACCAACCAAGGGTCGAAAGGGAATTATGATTCCAGTCATCAATCTCCGAGGATATACAGCGGATGATCCGTTAGACCGTGCATCTGACCGGACATTGAATCTTCTGCCGAAAGTAGTTTCGGCAGTCGTCTCAATGGGGCTTCTTTATGTTGTGTACTTCGTCGCGAACCTCGCGCAGCTTCAATACAACTGGCTCTATTGGGTGGAGTGTGCTGTCTTCGTGTTCGTCTTCTCACCGTTATTTGTCACCTTGCGTAAGTCGAGTTCTCTCATTCTGATTGCGATCGTGATGGTCGTTGGGGTTCCGCTCGACATCTACGTCGAAGCACATCAGCGTGTGCAGGGATTGCAAGCGCTTTGGACGTATCCACAGGGCACATTCCTAAGTCCTCTGCCATTCTTCATCAAGACCTTCATTGTATTCTTTGGCGATGGGCTGATGATGGGTCCGGTGTGCTTGTGGCTGTGCAGGGTCATCGCAGGGAAGATCTATCCTGTGAAGAGCGAAGATCGCAAACCCACCAAGGATGAATATGAATCTCTCTTCGCGAAAGAATGGACGGAGGAAACCGTCGATAAACCGCAGCGCGACCTTGCCTTCTACGTGCTTCTCATCCTCGGGATTAGTTATCTCGCGTATCTTAGCATCCTGATTGTCGGGCTGATCGGCGTTTCACCATGGCCGAAACAGATAGAGGATCTCTTAACGATGACCTACGTGAACCCCGCGCTTGCAGTGAACACGTTCATGAAGATCACTCTTATGGTGATGCTTGCTCTCATCGCCGCCTATAACAAGTCGCTTCGCTGGCATTGTACACTCGGTCTGTTCGGAGGTCATCTCGTCTCAACGATTGCATCGATCTGGTTCTTTATCATCAACGATCCTTCCAATGCCCTGTATCATGATTTTCTTCGCATGTCTGCCATTGTTGATGGCGGCATGGTGGTTATCTTTCTTATTATTCTGATCTACTACCGTGATCTTGCGAGCCAATTCGATGATGCGAAGGAATTCCCGGAGTTCTACTCTCTCCCAAATCGTTTGATGAAACGTTTCTATCTCGCGTTTGGCATTGTTACCCTCCTCATGGTACCGGGGGTTATCGCTGCCCGATATTATTTGGATGGGAGTAAAGGACTGGGAGCGGCGTATGGTTTTCCCGATCCGCAGATTGCAAATACGCTCACGAAGTACGTGACGCTAAGTTTGTTAGCGTTTCTCTTATCGAGACGAGAAGTTCTTCGTGATCACCTGTATCGAATCATCACAGTCGCGTATACTCTTGGTCTCGTTGCGAGTCTCTTGTGGCTTCTTATTGGCGATATTATTTCCGGTGTGGCAATTCAAACCCGTGCGAATGGTACGACGACTTTTGTTGACTGGTATTTCATGGTGCACGTCCTGACCGATAGTATCGTCATTCTCGCGATTGTTGGTTTGAGGAAAATGTACTACACTGTCGAATACACCATCTCGTCGGTCAGTCCCTCCACCGCTCAGAATATTTTGGCATTGCACGATGCGTTATATGTCGGAACACCTGAAGCACACACTGCCGTGCTACAAAGTATCGATCGCCATGTGGCTGGAATTCGTGGACGAAAGCGCGGGCTTATCAATTTTCCCTTCTGGGTGATCGAACGCATCACGTCGGTCAGTGGCGGCTTCCGTCCGAACTTTTCCACGATGAGCCGCGACGAGCAACGCTATTTCCTGTGGAAGTACATTCTGCGGACACCTATCGATCGTGCCCGCGCGTTCGTCCCTGACCTTGCCGATCTCATGTACAAATTAGGGGGAGCTGGACACGCGCTCATCACGCTCGGGCATTATTCTCAGTTACAGGCGAGAGATCAAATCGGCTATATCCCGCCTGATGCACGCGACAGAACGCAGGGAGATTACCCGGCATACCCGCCGCCCTTCAAAAAGGTGGCAGACATGCCGGATGGGCCATCGAGTTCAGCAAATGATAGACCGTTTCCTCCAGCCAATAAACGCCCGCTGATCGCACCTCGAGTCGTTACTCCGGTGAAGGATCATGAGATCCCCGACGATGCCGACTATGTTATTATGGGGTCCGGCGCCGGCGGCGCGGTGATGGCATATCGTCTCGCATGTGAAGTGGACGATCCGTCTCGCATCCTTGTTGTGGAGCGAGGTCCGCGGTTTTCGCCGTTGCAGGATTTCAACGATGACGAAATGGAAATGATCCGTAAGCTGTACAAAGAAGGAGGACTCCAGCAGACGAAGCGATTCGATCTTATGATACTGCAAGGAGAATGTGTCGGCGGCACAACTGTCATCAACAATGCGATTTGTTTCCAGATGCCGCCCCACATAAGGCAACAATGGCAGAATGAGTTTGGCATTGATCTCTCAACGATCGACACGGAATACGAATCAATAGCGAAGGAGCTTGAGATCGGTCCGATCGCCGATGATGGCATCAATCAGATCGTGAAAGAAAAATTCTTGAAGGGGGTTCGTGAGTATAACAAGACAATCCACGATGGCACACCGCTGAAAGAGGAAGTGTTGCAGGCGAACATGAGGAACGTCATGGGAGATGGGCTCTGTAACCTTGGCAACAAACGTATGCGGAAACGGTCGATGCTCGAAACGTACATACCCTGGGCTGAACAGCGCGGTGTGAAGGTTGTTGCAGAGACCAGCGTAGTGCGATGCATCGCAAACGGGCGACGTGCTGAATCGGTTCTTCTGCGGACAGATCTCGGTAATTTAAAACAGGTTGAAGTGAAGAAGGCAGTTATTGTAGCGGGTGGCGTGATTGCGAGCAGTCATGTTCTCATGAGAAGCGGACTGAGCGGAAATGTTGGACAAGGTCTGAGCTGCAACTTCGCATTTCCCGTAGCGTTTAAGTTTCCTGACAAGATTGACGCCTTCGATGGCGTCCAGATCACGATAGGTGCTCTCGACGCGAAGAATCGGGCGATCTTCGAGACATACTTCAATCCGCCGGGCTCGTTTGCGATCTCGCTTCCGTTCTACTTTAACCGTCTTCAAGCCACCATGAACGACTACCGACGCCTGTTGAATTTCGGCGCCCTTGTTGGATCAGAACCTAATGGGACGATTGATCCGACTGCAAACTGGATTGATGGACGTGCATTCTCCTGGGAACTCGGCGCACAAGATAAAAACCGTATCAAGTACGCACTGAGCACCCTTCTCAAAATCGGCTTGCGTGCTGGTGCAACCCATGCTATTCTTCCAACTTCCCTTGGACTTGAAATACCGTTGACGGAGAGGAACGTTGAGCGATTTGCGAACACGCTCGCTTCATATCCGCTCGGAATGAACGATCTTCGTCTCACGACAGCGCATCCACAGGGTGGAAACAGAATGGCGCATCGATCATCTCCCAACAGTGGTGTTCGCGTTGTTGATGAAGATTTCCTGGTCGAAGGATTCGATAACGTGTTCGTTGCCGACGCATCGGTCTTTCCCACCGGTATCACCGTCAATCCGCAATGGACGATCATGGCACTCAGCTCGCTCGCGTCGAAAAAGGTGTTGATGAAGACTTCGACATAGACTGCTGCGTTATCGACTATTACATGCGTGGATGATTCTGTGGTGATAGAAACGTACGAGCGAGAAATAGTAAAATGATCCTTGATATTCTGATGTTTGTGATGTTAACTAGACTAATAGCCGTTCCTTTCCCAATGAATCGATCGACTCCTGACTGTAATCTCTTCGATCTGTAGATGCCCGCACAGGATTGTTGGTCTGATCATATCTTCAAATAACTTTACACACATCGGCATTCTCTGTCGATCCTTCCCGAAATCCCATAACTTCCTTTTCTTTTAATAGGTTAATCATGGTTCGGTATTTTCCACCTTGACTTCTGACTATTTCCTGATATATTGATACTTAAGGTTATTTTTAGGGATTATTTATTCCACACCTAACACACGCACGAGATGCTTCTCATTTGAGAATTCGCGACGCGACGATGATCATGAAGAGACTCTTGATGATTCCAATTTCGATTTTTGTCTTGACTACCAGTCTCAGCGCCCAGCGCGAGCTCCATGATCATTTTGATCTTCGCAAGAATCTTATTTCCACGACGCATCCTAATCATACAATTCAAGTAGATATGGGCGACTCCGCCTCCTTCTCCGTGATTGGCCGGTGGGCATGGGGTGCAGCAAAAGCCGTCGCCATATCTGGAAAGTACGCGCTCATGGGACAGGGACTCAACTATACAGTGTTTGATATCTCTAACCCATCGTGCCCTTCAATCGTGTACGACACGACCGTCGAGGCAAGAATCGTTGACATCAAGATTAAGGATTCATTGTTGATCATCTTGAGTGCAGGCGACCTGGAGATTTATCGGGCATCGCAACTGTTTCCTCTAGTTCAGATCGGACGCTCGGAGATCATACCGGGCCTCAGCAGGATGTCGATTTCAGACTCGTTGATATTCGTCATCTCCGAAAGTGCGGGACTCCTCGCATTTAATATCTCCGACCCTACGCGGCCGACGCTTCGCGCACAGTATGGTGCACTGGAATTCGTGACAGGAATAGCATCGAAGGGTCACTTCGTTTACTATGCGACGGGCGTAATCGGCTATAATCCTATTTATATTCTGGAGTACAGACCAGACTCCGCCTCTTTTCTATACTACGGAAAGCTTGAGGCTCGCGGTCTTGGAACATTCGTTTTCGATTCATTGTTATACGTCGATTCGTACGATTTCAGAGTCTATTCGATTAGCAACCCGGCTTGCCCGCAGGTAGTCGACTCATTGAATCTCCACACTCCCGTATGGCAAATGGCAAAGAGAGGTGATCGGCTGTACGCATCCACACAGGATTCCGCCATTCTTGTTTTCGATGCGACCGAACCGGCGCACCCCCGACTTTTGACACGAAGCCAGATGCGTGTAGGTGCAAATCAGATGGCACTTCAGGACACTGTGATCACTTCCGCGATTGGCACCGGCATGCTAGTCACAGCCGTCCCAACTCCAGACTCAATTTTGGATCGATCGTTCTTCCGCACGTACAACTTTCCGAAGGCAATTGCGTTGAGAGGCAGGATCGGGTATGTGGCAAGCGCAGATGCTGGTTTGTGGAGCGTTGACTTTTCAGATCCCGCACACCCACGACCAATCGCCAACCTTCCTGCCTTCGGCCCATGTAATGATATTGCTTTTCAGGGGGATCTGGCGGTTTGTCTTGGTCCTTCCGATGGGTTGGGCATAGCCCAAATCTCCGATACAGGAAGGATGTCTGTTGTTTCAACGATAAGAACTGGCATAGGTTTTAGTTTTGCCGTTCAAGAATCCCTCGTTGCTATTGGTATGAGAGACTCCGTTGTAATCTATAGTATTGCTGATCCGGCTCATCCCCGCCGACTGGCGATGTGGACATCGCATAACGACGGAGACCATTCGGTTGTATTGAGAGGTAAACATCTGTATGTCACGGAGGTTTCCACCTTCTACGGAGGAGGAGGGTTCATCGTTCTTGACATTTCTGACCCAGCCACGCCACAGGAAATTGGACGCGTATTACCATACGCGCTTGCGGTTTTGGTAGAGGATACCATCGCTTATGTCGCAACGTGCTCTGGTCTTGCAGTGGTCAGTATTTCTGATCCCAGCACCCCCTCTGTGATCGGGTCGACGAACACTACAGGCGGACGATCGTACGTCCATCTGGCCAAACGAGGGAAATATGTCTTCATGACGTACGATAATATTCACGCAGTAGATGTTGCAGACTTGACTCATCCGGTGGAGATTCCGATCAATCCTAAATTGTCGCTGATCGATCCAAACGGGCTCACCATCAGTGGTGATACACTCTACGTTTGTGATCTTCTAGGGGGCGTGTGGGTCATAAAATCAAGTCTAATCACTGCTGTTGAGACGAACGACTATGCAGCTCCTAGTAGCTTTCAACTACTCCAGAACTATCCGAATCCCTTCAACCCAACCACGCATTTCGACTACGCTCTTCCTTTAGATACGCACGTTAGTTTGAAAATCTTCAATATACTCGGCCAAGAGGTGGCAACCATGGTCAATGCGTTCCAGTCGGCGGGTTATCAATCCGTGGAGTTTGATGCGAGTAATTTGCCATCAGGCATCTACTTCTATCGTCTGCAGGCAGGAAAATTTGTGGATGTCAAGAAGATGGTCTTGATAAAATGAGCGCCAAGCTAAACTGATCCTAATCTTGTCGGGTGAGGGAGGGAAGGGCGCTCCCCTCCCAAGTCCCGACCGTGGTAAAACTCTGTAAGCCACGTAGCGAGGAGTCAGCCCGGGGTCGAAAACACCCCGT
>JACOSX010000160.1 GCA_016178625.1 Ignavibacteria bacterium | reverse complement strand
TCGATGTCGTTACTGGAACTCGCGCAGCTGAGGAATATCCGGGCGCTCTTGTGTCCCAATGATGAATTAACAAAATTCATATCGTACCAACTGGCAGCGTAGCCTCTGAAACGTTTTACACAGAAAAAAGGACTTGACCTCTCCTTGGCATATTGACCATCCATGGGAATATCTTGACCAAGCCGAATGGTAACAAGGATAAATTTAATCAGAGTATAAACGCTGTCGTCCAAACGATCAGTCGTGGCAAGGCGCTGGTGCAACAACTTCTGACATTTGCACGGAAGACGGAGGTGCTCTTTGAGCCAATTGAGGTAAACAATATTGTTAGGGAGGTTGCGAAAATGGTAGAAGCGACATTTCCCAAAACCATTACGTTTCGACAGCAACTGGCGAGCCCTATGCCTACCATCTCCGCGGATTCCAACCAACTCCATCAATCCTTGCTAAACCTTTGTGTCAATGCTCGAGACGCCATGCCAAGCGGCGGGACACTGTGTATCGAAACGGAGATCGTTTATGGGCATGTCTTACGGAAACGATTCCATGAGGCGCGCGAAGAGCAGTACGTATGTATCAGTGTGAGTGACACTGGAATCGGAATGGACAGTGCCACGCGGGTACGAATCTTCGAGCCATTTTTCACTACCAAGGATAAAGGGAAGGGTACTGGCTTGGGTCTCGCAGTCGCGTATGGCATTATCAAGAGTCATCATGGATTTATCGACGTGGAAAGTGAACAAGGTCGGGGAACAACCTTTCGATTGTATTTCGGGGTGCCTGTTAAAGAAGTTAAGTCCCACCGGTTAACAAGGCATGAAACAGAAGAGAATCTCAGCGGTGATGAGACGATTCTTCTTGTTGAAGATGAAGAGATGCTCTTGGAAGCGGTTAGGGATCTCTTGAAAGAGCAGGGTTACAGCGTTCTTACAGCTTATGATGGTGAAGAAGCAATTGAACTTTATGAGAGGGAGTGGAAAAACGTTTCCCTCGTTGTGAGCGATATGGGTTTGCCAAAGAGAGGCGGATGGGACGTATATCTGAAAATGAAAGAAATAAATCCACATGTGCGTGCCATTTTCGCAAGCGGCAATATTGACCCCGAGAAAAAAGTTGAGATGGCAAAACAAGGTGTCGGTAACTTCGTTCAAAAACCCTATCTTATTAACGATGTCTTACGCCAAATTCGGAAGGTGCTTGATAATCAACAGAACTGATTGAGCTTACCCCCCCATCTGCGGGATGTTACGCTGCAAAGAGCTTAATACCCGCTTCTGTAGACACGACCCCAACTGTACTTCAGGTGGGTTGTTTATTAAAGTTACCCGATGTTCTGAATGATGCCGCGCAACAACTCTCCGAATGATTGTTTTGCCGCTCTTGCAACTTCAGTAACCTCGCCGTGCGATAGCTTTTGATCGGAGATCCCGGTGCTGAGGTTGGTAATGCAAGAGATTCCGGCTACTCTCATACCGAGAGAAGATGCCAAAGAGACTTCATTCACAGTCGACATCCCTACAGCGTCTCCACCTAAGCGGCGAATCATCTCGATCTCTGCCGCAGTTTCATAGGACGGTCCTTGCAAACCACAGTAAATTCCCCTGTGGAGGGGGATATCCTTTTCTTTTCCGACTTGGTCTATGATTTCTTGAAGATTGGGATCATACAATTGTTGATGCTGAATTGATACTTGAATAGCCCTCAATGGGTTTTCAAAGGTCAAATTGATTTGGTCCGTAATAAGCATCAAATCTGCAGGCTTAAAGAAGCGATTGATTCCTCCGGCAGCATTGGTGATGATCAGAGTCTTAATACCGAGAGCATGAAGGATTCGAACAGGATAAAGTACGGGTTCAAGTTCTCCTGTTTCGTAATAGTGCACTCGACCTTGAAGAGCACAGATGGAAACGTTCCCAAGTCTCCCAAACACTAACCTGCCATGATGACTCTCTACCGTTGAACGCGGGAAGGAGGGAATAGCTGAAGTGTCAATGGGATCAGGTTCCGATAGAGTGTCTGCTACATCCCCAAGACCAGATCCGAGAACGATGGCGATCTTTGGGCGAGCCTTTATCTTTGCTCGAATGAACTGGAGCGCTTCACTTACTTGTGAGGCAATTGTTTTTCTGTCCTTTTTCATTCGGTCCTATTAGTGCTTCTCCTTTTCGTACGGGATTCCGATGGTTGCGGGTGGGATGGAACGACCGATAAAGCCCGCAAGCACAAACATTGTTATAATATAGGGAATAAGCTGGATGAACTGAAGTCCGTGAAATGAACTCTGCAGTTGGATGGAAATGCTTTCCGCGCATCCAAAGAGCAGGCATGCCCCTGCAGCTCCCAACGGAGTCCATTTACCGATGATCAATGCAGCGAGGGCGATGAATCCTCTCCCTGCCGACATGCCGTCAGTGAAACTATGTTGATCGATTGCCAACCACGCCCCTCCCGCTCCAGCCAAGACCCCGCTAATTAAAACACCGGCGTGACGGACCCTACTCACGTTGATACCAAGAGACTCTGCGGCTGCAGGATGTTCCCCGACGGATCGCAGGCGCAGCCCAAATCTTGTACGAAACAATACCACGTGCGCGATGATGAGTACAACGACAGTCCCGGCGACAAAAGGATTCTCCAGCAACGGGATTGATGATGGAAAATTCCACTTCTCCATTCCCACAATGCGCGCTGAGTTGCTCGAGCTGTTAAAGATCAACTGGCACGAAAATTTTGTGACACCGATCGCCAACAAATTGATTGCAATGCCGCTCACGATTTGATCGGCTTTCAGTGTGACTGAAATGATACCATGAAGGAAAGCTGTCACCATTCCCGCTCCAACCCCGCAACAAATTCCGATCAAGGGATCGTTGCTCCAGAACGTTCCGACCGTGGTTGCAAACGCTGCAATCAGGAGAATCCCTTCAAGAGCAATATTAGCAACCCCCCCTCGCTCACTAAATGTGCCGCCTATTGCCGGAAGTGCATACGGTATTGAGATGCGCAACGTTTGAGAAAGAAATGCAAAACTGATGAGCGAGTCAAACATTACTGTCCTGCACTATACATTCCTGCAGATGAGTGGTCCAACGGCTAAGGAATTTTGTCAGTGTGATCATGAATAGTATGACAATTGCCTGAAGAATGTTTGATAGTTCCTTAGGAACCATAGTATTGATTGTCAGACTTCCATATTCAAGGATGCCAAAGAAAATTGAAGCCAATACAATTCCAATCGGATGATTTCTCGCGAGCAACGCCACGGCTATCCCGATGAAGCCTATCCCTTCTGAAAACCCCAGCTCGTAATAGTGTTTATACCCAAGAACGAAATTTCCTCCGACGAGACCCGCGAGTGCGCCGGCAAGGGCAAGGGTGAGCACAGTTCGACGTGCAATACTTATACCCCCGTACTCAGCCGCAATGGGATTTAATCCAATAGCACGCAACTCATAACCGAATCGCGTTCTCCAAAGGAGGTAATAAACCCCACCACATGCAGCGAGAGCGATGAACAGACTGACATTTACGGGAGAGCCGTGAAATGCACTGGCAAAAACGTCAAGCCGAAGCAATTCGGCTGAAGCAGTGATCTGCGGTGTATGTACTGTGGCCGGAACTGAATAGACGTTTGTCACGAGGTAGCTGATGACACCTGCTGCGACGAAATTCATCATAATGGTATTGATCACTTCATGTGCACCGAACTTTGCCTTCAAAAAGCCTGGGATCGCTCCCCACAATGCACCTCCCAAAGCCCCTGCGAGCAGCGCGCATGGAATCAGAAGAAACGATGGTAATGACGAAAACGTACACCCAACCATGGCGACGAGAAACGATCCAATGATGAGTTGTCCCTCTGCACCGATATTGAATAGGCCTGCCCGGAAACTGATCGCCGCTGAGAGTCCTGTAAAGATTAACGGCGTCGCTTTGAAAAGTACCTGACCTATTCCGTACCAGCTTCCCATCGTTTGTGAAAAAAACATTGCATAAACGACGAAGGGATCTTTGCCGATGAGAAGAATGAATACTCCGCCGATGATGAAAGAGAGGAGAAGGGCAAGCATTGGACCGGCAAGTTGAGGAAAAATATTCTTCCATGGTTTCGATGAAGAAGATGGCATCAGCTTATCATGCTCCCCTCTTCACAGCGCCGGTCATATATATGCCGAGTTCACGTTCTGTTGTGTTTTTCGCTTCGACGATTGTCACAATCTCGCCTTCATACATCACGGCGATACGATCTGAGAGCTTAAGAAGTTCTTCGAGGTCCGACGAAACGAGAAGGATTGCTTTACCGTTGGTTCGTTCCCTGAGGAGTGAGGAGTGGACAAATTCGATTGCCCAGATGTCCAAGCCGCGGGTAGGGTGATTTGCAACGATGACCGGTGCGTTCTTTGAAAGCTCCCGGGCAATAATTACTTTCTGCTGATTTCCGCCTGATAAGTTTCGAACCCTCAGATGCTTAGTGGGTGGTCTAATATCATAAACTTGGATTAACTGCTTGGCATTCGATTCGACCTTCTCATTGAACAACCTAAAAAGCCCCGAAAAATTCTTCTCTTGGTGTCTGCCAAGGATCAAGTTTTCAGAGATAGTGAAATCGAGAACGAGACCCTGCTTCCCGCGATCCTCCGGGATATGCGAAACGGGAGGGTGATGTCGGGAGGATAAATATTCTTGACCTTTGATGACGACTTTTCCAGCAGTGGGTTTTCGAAGTCCTGTTATCACTTGTATTAATTCGGATTGACCGTTCCCCTCGATGGCGGCAATGCCCAGAATTTCACCTCCTGCAATCGATAAGGAAAGATTTCTCACTGCTGGGAGATGACGATCTGATTGAGCAGATACTCCTTCCACAACAAGCACAGGCATTGAGGATGGAGGTGAGGTTTTCACGGTGCGAAATTCGACGTCATGGCCCACCATTAAACGTGCAAGCTCGATTTGGCTCGTTGAAACAGTATCGACGCGCGTGACTACTTTTCCACGGCGCATAACAGTTACAGAGTTGCTAATTGCCATTACCTCGCTCAGCTTATGGGTGATAAGGATGACAGTCTTACCCATCGACTTGAAGTTGTTCAGCGTGTGAAATAGTTCTTCTACTTCCTGAGGTGTAAGGACCGGAGTGGGTTCATCAAGGATAAGTATTTCAGCATTTCGATAAAGAAGTTTGAGAAGTTCGACTCGCTGTTGTTGACCGACTGAAAGTGATTCAACCCTCGCTCGTGGATTTACCGGAAGCCGATAACGATCAGAGAGTTGCTCGATAGTTCGTTCAGCCTCACTTGAATTAATGAAGCCGAGCATAGATGTTAGTTCATTCCCCAGGATGATGTTCTCCGTGACGGTGAGAGAGGGGATGAGCATGAAATGTTGATGCACCATTCCGATGCCGAATGATATCGCTCTGGCTGGCGTTTCAAGCTTTACAAGATTTTCGTTAAGAAGGATGCTTCCCTCATCGGGCTGATGAATTCCATAGAGGATATTCATCAAGGTGGATTTGCCTGCACCATTTTCTCCAACCAGGGCATGGATTTCTCCCTGTTGGACCGAAAAATTTACCCCGTCATTTGCCCGTAAATTACCAAAACGCTTGGAGATATGTTGCATGTTAATGGAGAACATCATATCCCCCAAGAAGTAGGTTGCAATTATTGAGAAGAGACAGTTATCTCACCGGAAATAATCTTGTTGCGGATCTGCTCGACTTGTTGGTGAATGTGCTCAGGAATAAGGTTCTTATTATTATCATCGTAAACGTAGTCGACGCCTTTCGATTTGAGATCGAAGATCCGCGCATGACCCCCAATAAACGTACCTCCTATCGTAGCTCTGATCGTTTCAAAAATTGCAATGTCTACGACTTTCGTCATACTTGTGAGTATGTATCCGGGCGCTTCATGGTATTGATCAGAATCTACGCCAATCACAAGTTTCTGTTGTTCTCGCGCAGCCTCGATTACTCCTAAACCCGTCACGCCTGACGCATGGTAAATGATATCCGCACCATGAGATATTTGTCCGAGAGCGAGTTCTTTTCCTTTTCCAGGATTCTTAAACGCGTCTCCAGTGATGCCAGCATAGCCAACGAGAATGTCGCACTTGGGGTTTACAGATTTCGCCCCGGAGAAATAGCCCCGTTCAAACTTCTTAATGAGAGGAGACTCCATTCCTCCAATAAACCCCACTGTGTTAGTTTTCGTCAAGAGCGCAGCGAGAACTCCAACCAAATAAGATCCTTCTTCTTCCTTGAACTCAAGCGCGACGAGATTAGATGGTAACTGTTTCAATGAATCGTATGTATAATCGATGCATGCAAATTTTTTAGCGGGAAACTCCTTTGCAATGTTGGTAATATCGTCTGTGAAAATGAAACCGATACCGAAGATAAGACTAATGTTGTCACGGCTCGCCATCTGACGGAGTGCAGCCTCGCGATCAACTCCTGAACCCGGTTCGATATACTCGTACTCCACAGATAGTTCCTTATTGGCGCGTACTAATCCCCGAAATGCTGCGTCATTGAAGGATTTATCGCCGCGCCCGCCGACATCAAAGACGAGACCGACTTTGAGTACTTCTGGTTTCTGATCTTCAGATGATTTCTTTGTACATCCTGAATACCCAAGAAGAATTCCGACGAGGATAAAAGGTAAGAGGGGTTTCATATATCAGCTATTGGTCGCGTGGAGGGACAAAGCATTGTCTGCACCGTGCTTCATATACCCCTCGTGCTCCCACAACGACACGTTCGTGTTGTTGAGTTATTCGTTGTGTTCTATCAGCAGGGTTACCACAAACCATGCAGATCGCGAGTGTCTTTGTGATATACTCAGCTACTGCGAGAAGTTGGGGGATGGGGTCAAAGGGTTTACCTCTATAGTCCTGATCGAGTCCTGCAACAATCACTCGCTTTCCAGTGTTAGCCAGACGTTCACACACTTCAACTAAATCAGAAGAAAAGAATTGCCCCTCATCAATACCTATTACTTGAGCATCATTAGTTAGTTGCAATATTTCCTGAGGTTTATCAACGACTATTGATGATAATGCTTGTTCACTATGTGAGACGATTTGATTGACACTATACCTGTCATCGACGCGAGGTTTAAAGATTGTTACCTTTTGTTTTGCAATTTGGGCACGTCGAAGTCTACGGATAAGCTCTTCTGTTTTTCCACTGAACATACACCCACTAATTACTTCAATCCACCCAGTGTTTTGTGGCATATTATGGGGAGTAACAACTTCCATTTAAATGAATTACAAAATATGAGTTAATACTGCGTTCGTGAACGGCATTGGTAAGAGTTCTGTCATCCTCGCGGTTTTAGATCTTCCGTCACCATCAGTCATTACAACATTGATATTTCCGGCAAGGTCCATGAGAACCTGTCGGCATGCTCCACAGGGAGTAATGAAATCTTTCGCGTCGGAGGCAATCGCAATCGCTGTAAATTGTCGTTGGCCTTCGGAGATTGCTTTTGAAATTGCTGTACGCTCTGCGCACATTGTCAAGCTCAATGAACTGTTCTCAATGTTACATCCTGTGAAAATTCTTCCAGATCGAGTAACGATTGCGGCGCCGACTCGGAATTTTGAGTAGGGTGAGTGTGAGCGCTGCTTTGCTTTATTAGCAGCCTTGATGAGCTTTGTATACTTCACGCTGTCCCTTCGGAAGTTAGAAACAGACGGAATATAGAAAAATGGAGTATGAGAATCAAGATGGTATCTAAGAGACTCAACGACCAAATTATTCAATTATCTTTCGGGCAATGATGATCTTGTTCTCGAGATATTGACTAAGATTATGAGATGCTTTGATACGGTACTTCCATCGAATGAACTTGCCGTATGCTCGATGAATAGATGAGGACGAATCAGCTTGAGGAGTATCAGTCATAAATTCTATTTCACAATGGGTTGACGCTAGCGCATGAGATGATTCATCCAGTGTCAATGGTGGAATAATCGGAACACGCGTCAATTCTTGAACATGAGCGAGAAACTCTCGGACGCCTTTCGGCCGGTTTTGTTTAAGAAATGAATCATTGATCGCGATCTGTCCCCCTGGTTTAGCAATCCTGGAAACTTCAGAAAAGACCGATTTCATATTACAATGGAGCAAAACGGATTCAATGATGATGAGATCGAAAACTCCAGACCTGAAAGGTAGATTCTCTGCAGAAGCATTTAGGAGCCGTGCCCCATGGTTCCGGATTCTTCTCAAAGATTTGAATGAAATATCAACTCCAAATCTCTGACAATTACAATGGTTGGCAAAAAAATTTAGAGTAATACCAACTCCACAGCCAATGTCGCATATGGTGAAACCTTCTCTAAGAGGTATCCGAGACATGATGAGCTTTGTCGCTTCGAGCGAACCCGGGTGAAGAGGTATTCGAAACAACCGCTGAGTGTCGGAGATGTAGTTTTTTCCCCATTTCATGACAATCTACTTGCGGAGCAAAGAAGTCTGTCTTCTTTTCGATGAGCTAAGGAATATAGCAGAGCTTTCCCTGCAACTGATTGATGACAAATAGAAATCATTAATCACCAGTTGACCTGATTAAGGACTTTATGCCTGACGAAATTAATAATCTCCTTTTCGACGGGAAGATAGTAGAAGTCGTGCTTTGTCCGTGCGGCAGCGAGTGACCTGAGAGGTCTAATCCATGTTCGAGTTGAATTTTGTTCAGTTGCAAGTTTAGTATAGAATTTAAAGCGTTCAACATACCTGCGTTCATGTTCTTTCACCCAGTAACCGGCATACATGATGAAATCGATATCGCTCCACTCAGACAGTGTTTGCGGAACTCGGTATCCTTTCTCCACAATGTAATTGAAGAGGTCGGTCCCTGGGTAAGGAGTAAAGAAAAAGATATTAAATTCAAATCTTGGATTGATGTGTTTGATTTCCTTGATGGTCTCGATCGTCCTTAGAGTATCCTCAAATGATTCCTCAGGGAATCCAACGATGAACCCAAAAACAGCACCAATCCTGTGCCTATTCAGTTTTTCAGCCGAAATGATGGCTTCTTCTACAAGAGTGTCTTTTTTCATAAAGTCTAACATCTCTTGTGATCCGGATTCAGCTCCGATTATTACTTTTCTGAGGTTCGACCTTGCCATATCCTTCAAGAGATCATCATCCAACGGAGCGACTTGGTCGGCGCGAGAAGTTGCAGCCCATGTAAATTTCATGCCATTTTCTTGTATGCCGGTGCAAAACTCAATGACGCGGTTTTTATTGGCAAAGAAATTTTCATCTTGAAACAGAACATCGTCAACATGATATTTTCGCACTGCATCAAAAACATCCACCAGCATCCGTGATCCCTTCAAACCGGACCATCTTCGACTGTAGATGTACGGATCCGCGCAGAACCCACATCTATACGGGCAACCTTGCGATGAGTAGAAGTCTATTTGTCGAATGCCCTTCAAGTTGAAATAAGTCTCGATGGGAATAAGGTCGTAGTCGTATGGCGGGAATCGATTTATGTCCACAAACTTTCGTTCTGCATTTTCATGAAACTTATTGTTCTTCAGATATGCCAAGCCAAATATCTTATCAAAGCCGGAGTTAGATAGTAATGCATCAAGTAGTTCCAAGAATGTCAATTCACCCTGCCCGAAGACGCAGTAATCGGCAAAGCCCTCCCTTATACACTGTTCAGGGAAAATGGACGGATGCCAGCCTCCCCAAACGACTGGAACATTCGGTGCAAGTTGCTTTGCCATCCGTGAGACAATAACTGCATCTTTAATCGGAGTACCAGTGATTATTGATACGCCAAGACATACAGCATTTGGAAGAAGTTCTTTTACTTTGTCGTGAGCATGAGCAGCACTCTTCTCGATACGCGCATCCACGATTTTAATTTCATATTTTGTTTTGTCGATGACCGAAGAGAGCGCAAGATACTGCAAAGGCAACGTGTAATAGGGTGCAACCGGATTGTAGAGAATTATTGTTTTCCTCATCAAAAACCTTCGATCTCTGGTTGGCGATAGCGAAAGTACCGCTGAATGGCAGCTACCTCGTAGGGAGCATTGTACACTGATAGCTGATATCTCCAGTAGCCTAAAAATTTCATGATTCGGCGATGGATATTATGTAATTTCAAATCTGAGTTTGTCGGGAAGCATGCATTGAGGACGCGTTCGAAGTTCTTGATCCGTCTCAGATGCTTTGCCTTGAGCCATGGAGTAACAGGTGTCTTTCGGAGATCGTGGTTCAACCATTGAGGCTCGAGCCAGTCATCGAGCGATGTAGGGTAAGAGAACCCATGAGATTTTGCCATCTCAAACAACTCAGCATCCTCGAAGAAGACCGGTGAATAGACATAGATAATAATTTCACTCTGTGGATTTATCCGCTTGATTTTCTTAATGTATTCGATGTCTTTCTCGAGATCTTCATCCACTACATCTGAGGGGCTACCAAGCACGAACGAAAACTCTGGGACGATCCCGATCGCACGTGCTTTCGATGCCAGCTCTATGACGGTGTCCGGTGTTTGTGTTCCACCTTTATCCATCATGTCGAGTATTTTTTGTGAACTCGATTCTGCTCCAAAGAAAATCATTTTACATCCGGACCGTTTCATGAGTTGCCAGGTTCGATCGTTATAGTTCAGGAGCGTATCTGGCCGCCCTTCACCCCACCATGTGATGTCTCTACCAACCATTCTCTCGGAGAACTCATGTGTTCGCTTCTCGGATGTGAAGAAGTTATTGTCAGCAAATTCAATAGCATTGACGTTGTAATGTTGTTTGAACCAAAGCAAATCTGTTACTATCCGCTCCGGTGTTAAGCCAATCCAGCGAGCCTTATATACTGCGGCGACTGCACAAAACCCGCATAAGAAAGGACACCCAACACTTGAATGATAGTTGACTGTCCTCGTCCCGAGAAATGTTGGACTAACATAAGGAGCGAGCTTAACTTTATGGTAGGGAAGCGGTGGAAGCTCATTAGGATCAATAAGTTCTTGTCTTTGATTATGATGAACTGTACCATTACAATAGGTCAATCCAGCGATTGATGCTAAAGAGCCACCATGTTCCAGCACATCAATGAGCTGTTTGAACGTGTAATCACCCTGATCGCGAATAACATAATCGACGTAGCCGGAATTGACCACCACGGTTTTGTGCAAGGTGGGGAAGTATCCCCCCCAAATGATCTTGAGTGACGGAAAGCGGTTTCGGAGCATCTTTGAAAGTTTGATCGATTGGTGAAGCTGAGGGCCCGGCATAACAGTGAGGCCAATATACTTAATCTTCTTCTCCTCGATAAGTTTTGGCAAGGTCTCAGAAAGTTTTCTATCCACGTTGCCGTCGATGATCTCATAGGGGTAGTGTCCTTCGATGGATGCACCGATCGAAAGCACCGAAAGCGGAATGCGATACCGCCACGACGTTGCTTGTGGATTTACTAAAGCAATCATGGTTTCATAACACCGTTGTCGGTAAAGTTTGATTGCGCATGGCTTTCGAAACATGGAGGGATTCGTTCGATAACATAGCAAAAGCACAGCAATAATGCAACACTGACATAGGGTTCTGTAAAAAGACTGTTTGGGTAGAATAATAGAAGATTCATTGAAAGCCACTTCCTATTGTCAGAACTGGTCGAAGAGAGCTTTCGGCGAGGGAACATTCAGTGTGCACACGCACTTTTGGCATCGCTCAAGAGTGTAAGCGCGCACATCTTGCCGAGTTGATTTAATGTGGTCGCTGTTCAGCAGATGGTTGAGAGATGATTGTCGCAGATTCCCAAAGGTGGGCAAGAAGAAGCACGGCTGAACATCACCAGTTGATGTGATGACGGCAGACACCATCGGGGCGTTACAATAGTTGCGGGGGAATAGTGCCTTCCCGATAAGTGCTTCGTAATATTGAACGAGATGATACATCTTGCCAGGAGATTCTGAGATAAACTTGCTTCGAAATTCATTGGTGTACTCGGAGACCATTCGGTCGATCAATACTCGAAACTCCCCTACCTCATTTTGGTCCATCATGATTGCATCATCCGCAGAAACTTTACCGCGATCCTCTCGTCCGAAACTTTCTGAAAGCACATCGGCGGAAAGGAAGGAGATCCGATGCACACCGAGGGACTTCGCAAGATCTACTATCTCTAACACTTCTTTGAAATTCTGTTTCTGTAAAACCGTCCGAATTGATACATTCAAGGTATTGGCTACTGCTCGCCGAATTCCATGAATGATCAGATCAAATGATTCAACGCCACGTATAGCGTTATGTGTTCCTGCGCGGGCGCCATCCAATGAGACGATGATTTCTGTGAAATAGCGATAGATCTCGCTCAGTCGTTTTTCCAGTAATAATCCATTAGTGACTAAGGTCTGTTTGATGCCGAGCTGTTTGAAAACATTGCAGATGACTGGAAAGTCGCGTCGAAGTAATGGCTCGCCACCAGAATATACCATGCGGCGCAGACCGTGGGCATGTAGCACGTGGGCAAGCTTTTCAATTTCAGGAAATGAGAGTTCGTTAGGCAGTGGGTCGCGGTACGAACACATGTTACATCGCAAGTTGCATCCCTCAGTGACGTATAGAATCACGATGGGAAGTGCATGACTTGTGCACGTTATTGTGTTAAGGAATGCTTTAAAGTTCATGCAGGTCGCTTATATATTGTGGCATCAATACCTTCCCTATATAAAAACTTGTCATTGAGTTTTCACCTCCAGATCCTTCTTGAATCTGTTCTCATATATTCTCGCGTTCGACCAAGATCGCACCTCAACGAGATAGTCAGGATGCGTTCGGATGTACTCTCTAAATTTAAACACGGGGTCCTCACTCTTTGCGCCGGAAGCGAATTCAATTACGTACTGGATGTTATGTTGTTTTAAGTACAATTCAGGATCGGATGCCCCGTACAAGGCAGTCGACGACACAATATATTCTTTATCTCTTCGGGTCTGTGCCGTGACACGCATATATTCAGGAGGTTCTGCCTCGGGGTAATCTGGCCAAAAATCACTGACGATCAACGCACTCTTTTGAGGTAAGAGATGCTGGTCTATGAACAGCGCGATCTCGTAAGGGGTGTTCACTTCCACAGGATGGGTCGCTTTCCAAATTGCAAATGTTGGCGTTCCTAAAATGACGAGGGCAAAAAGTCCGATCAGGATTCCTTTAAGAAGTCTGGGGAGGATAATCTGGCTCTGCACGTAATGGAAACTCATGCCCGCCATCATCGAGATGAGTAGGCTCGGTACGAAGACGAATCGCATGTTGTACCGAGTACCATCTGCAACGAAGAGAATGAGAAAGATGATATATGATAGCACGAACCATAAGATGGCATTCCAGAGTTTTGGGTTCCGGACATCTTGCCTAATAAATGACAATCTTTTGTCTGTCCACACTCTTGCAAGGATGAAGGTCAATATAATGGGATTCACCCAGAT
Source organism: Ignavibacteria bacterium (assembly GCA_016178625.1). Classification (GTDB taxonomy): domain Bacteria; phylum Bacteroidota; class Ignavibacteria; order UBA10030; family SZUA-254; genus JACOSX01. The sequence continues at coordinate 9,883 of JACOSX010000160.1, read as the reverse complement.
CACAAGCTTGGAAAAGTAGAAGAGAATATAGCTGATTGATGTATTCAACCCTGACCACGTTATCAGCGAATCATTCTGTTCCGGATGAGTATAATGTCCGATGAGAAGAAGTGAGATTGGTCCCCAAAAGAACAAGAGTATTCCTTTGGCAAGAATGAAGGGAGTGGGTCGAGGGTGAAGAAGAACACCACCTCCTTTTATTGAGTCGATTGCAGCATCTTTTGAATATAGCAGCAAAAAAATGAATGAGAGGATCCAGCCCTCATAGCGTGTGAATGAAGATGAGTTTAAACACAAGGAAGTGAGAGCGAGGTTTTTGAGTGATCGCCCCTTGAAATAGAAGTACAATGAGAGCAGTGCGAAAATGATAAACAACATCTCCTGATATGGAACCAGTGAGAGGTACACTGAGATTGGACTGAAGCTGAAGAACAACAGCGTGTAACTTGCAATTCGTGGTCCTGCCATTGCTTTCATGGTAAGATACACAACCGCACTCGCCAGAGTCGAAATTACGATGAGGAAATATCGCAGGATGAATAACTCGGTCGTAATTTGTCCTATCCCGTAAATCAAGATTTGAAATGCCGGAAGCCAGTAGGAAAAAAAGATGTCGTCTTTGTGAAGGATGCGACCGACCGTATCGTTTCCGTATAGCGCAGGAAATGCTTGGAGAAGAATAATCTTGAAGATGAACGAACTCCCAAGAATCACCCACGGGTGATAATTCCGTTTTATGATCTCTCCCATCGATTCGAATGTGCAGATAAGTGATGTTGTCGGAAGTGGGCTATGCCCTCGTGAGCGTTATTCTGGTGACTTCGGGCGGACAATTGATACGAATCGGAACGCCAACTGTTCCAACTCCTCTTGAGACATACATGTGCGATGAGCCGATTGAATAAAGTCCCGCGACATATGGCGACGCAATCCGCGCGGGGGCGATCACGCCTCGACCAATCTTTGCAAAGACAACTTGACCTCCATGAGTATGTCCCGACAATGTCAAATCAATTCGCCGGTTGGCTGCCTGATCGAAGTAATAGGGACGGTGGCACAGGAGAACTTTCGCAACCTCGGAATCCGTTCCGTTCAAAGTCTGATCGAAGAGCTGGCTGGCGCGCGCGTTTGTTCCAACATCATCAATGCCGAGAAGGTACATTGTGCTTTTGCCTTTTTTGATCACGACGCGTTCGTTTCGCAACAATGTGATGCCGCAATTGTTTACTTCCCTCGCCACGATCTCCACCTGCCTTGTGTAGTAGTCGTGATTTCCTAAGACACCGTACACACCATGTGGTGCCTTGAGAGTAGAGAACGCTTCTGCGAACGGATAGACTTCTTCTACCATGCTGTTTACAAAATCCCCGGGGACGGCGATCAAATCGGCTCCCAGAGAATTCACAACGTCGGCATACTGCTTCATCTGTTCCTTCACCATGAAGATGCTGGAATGGATGTCACTGATGAGAGCGATAGAGAATCCACGGAATTCATCAGGCAAGTTTGCGATCGGAATGGAAATCTCAGTGATTTCGTACCTATCGTGTCGAAAGGCTCCATATGTTGCACTGGCGAGCGTCGCTCCCGCAAGCACTGTCAAGCTCTGTCTCACGAATGCCCTTCTTTGCGGATCAAACCGAAGACCGGTAGTTCTTTGCTGAGGTGAATCGATCCTCCGTTCAATGCGACCAAATTTGGTCGTAATCCATACAATGGAAACAATAGGCAGCTTCAACAATTTTCCCGCCACCACAACGATGAAGAGAAAGACAAATGAGAAGTGCCAAACACATAACGGATAGATGCCTACGTTAACGAGCAATCGTGGCAAAATGGCAAGCTGAGGATGCCAGATGACCAGCAATGGGAGTGGAAGCGTAAAGGTCAAGAGAACAACTTGGAGACATCGTATGTACCATTTCGGTTTGTTCCTGTTCGTGAAATATCTGGAAACATTCCGGTAGAAGAAGAGCTGGATTCCACAGAGCAGGCCGATGACAGCAATCTGAATTGCGTAGAATAGATTCGAACTACCCATCTTAGGTTTTAGTAGGTGATACACATACTTCACTCGTGCGGGCATGAGGCGGTTTCCACACGTAAACTAATATCGCAATAAAAAGTGTTGCTATCAATCCTAATCGCGGATAAGCGAACACGGTCAATATTCCCTTGCCGTCAAAGGCTCGGAAAAACTTATACGGAATAAAACCGATCATCACGAAGAGCCATAACATCACCCTTTGTATGATTGTCCACGAATTTTGTGGAGTACTGAGGAGAATTCCCATCGGAAGAATGAGCAGGAGAACATGATACGTCGCGGACGCGGGAACAATCAGCATCCCGGTGAAGATGATGATTGCGAACTGGATGCTTGGAGCGTCATCGCCAAATGTTTGTTTCACACGACGAACTGCCGCAAGCGCCAAAACGATCAGAGAGAGGATGATTGTATACTTTGCCATATAGAATCCGGGAGTGAACCGGATGACTGGCTCAGGATTCCACAAAGGGTCGTACCAAAAGATACGCCTGAACAAACTATCCCACGACTGATAATTGGCGCTGAAAGGATCTGGAAGGTTTCCTGCCAGGTGATCCGCAATCACCTGGGAAAGAAATTGTTTATGAACTTCAATTCCCAATAAACTCAAAGCAAGACCATACATCACAACAATCGTGAGCAGACAGGTTAGGACGATTTTCCACTCCCTTCGGGCGATATAAAAAGGGAGGAGGATGAGTGGAAAGTATTTCATGGCTGATCCTAATCCAAACAGAATTCCTGATCGAATGTTGGAAGCCCTTCTCCAGCTATGATATCCCAGCATCAGGAAAAACGTGAGCACAAGATAAAATTGTCCGAAACGGAAATTATTGATCAGAGCAAGTCCGCACCCTAAGAACAAAAGTGCAGACCACAACCAATCTTTGCCGACAATTTTTGAAAGCAGCACAATACACATGATGAAGATGCCGATATTGACAATAGTCCATACTTGAAGTGCCTGCAAAGGTGCTATCCAGGCAAGGGGAATCATGATAAGCGCAGTGATAGGTGGGAAGGGGGAGAACTTTCCTGACTGATTCATGCCGTAGGCCAAGATTTGGTCTTGGAACCAATCATCATCGTAAAGATGTGAAAGATCTTTCCCTTCGATTACCAGACGAGAAGATGTGTAGTAATTTGGAAAATCTGTATCGATTCTCGTGAGGGCGGGTATTATTCCAAGCCAAACAAGAACACTACTGAGGATAACAAATGACATTAGTTGAAGAACCCGCATCACTGTGGCACGCGTAATGCATCTACGGCTTGCTCAACTTCGCTTACTTCAATCGTTGTCATACATCGAGCGCCATAGGGACATTCAAAACTCTTTGCGTTGTATATATTCATGCAGGGGCTACAGGTAATTGCCTTGTAGACGATGGAAACACTCGATCCAATGGGTCCATAGAATCTCGGCGACTCCGGTCCATAGAGCGCGACGCATGGTATTCCCAAAGCGGCTGCAAGATGTAGAGGTCCGCTGTCGTTAGAAACTAAAAACTCGCAGCGCCTCATCAGAGCGGAGAGTTCGCCGATGGTGAGGAGTCCTGCGAGGTTATAACACTTTCTCCTACTGCGTACTTTGTCGATAACCTGTTGCACGTATTCCTGTTCACACTCCGATCCGATAAACATGAACTCAGCTTCCGGTTGCGTGGCTGAGAGAGAATCAACGAGGCTAGCAAATTTATCAGGCATCCAGCGGCGTTCAAGGAATGTCTTGCCTGCATTCACATTAATGCACACAAGAGGATTTCCGTTAAGCGGGACTTTTCGATAGAGGGATGTAACATCGTCTTCAAGGAGTATCGGTTGCTGGACATCAGGTATTTCTTGTCGGCGTGAAACTGCAAATACCTGATCACAAAATGCTTTGGTCACGTGAACTTCTTTTGAAAGTCTGACAGAATGGGAAAGAATCAGGTTCCTCCAGGCTGTGGGTAATTCGAACCCCACACGATAAGAAGAGCGACTGAAACCGCTCAACATCGTTGAGAACTTAGAAAAGAATTCAAAATCAAAAACGATGTCATACGATGTTTGCCGAATGTGTCGAATGGCCTTCACGCCATCCATGAGAAAGCGGAAGAGAGATTCGGACCTTACGGTTAAGATGTCATCGACTACCTGCAGCCTCTCTAACAGGTTACGGTTTATATTGAATGAAAGAAATCCTATACGAGCATTTGGAAACGACGCTTTCATCAATTGAAGTGCTGGAGTGGTCAGGAGGATACTCCCCATGCCAAAAAACTTTATCACTAGAATATTTCGTACCTGATCTGAAGAGGGGAGCGTTTGCTCCTTAAGCTCTCGGAACCGAACAGCACCAAGTAACCAGCATAATGGGATTCCTAGAAAGCGGTCGATATTTCGCATTGTGTTAATCTTCATGACGCCAATCGTTCGGCTGCGACGACGAAATGGTCACCCAGCGCATAAAATGGATAGAGGTGACGGATATATTTGTCCATCGCAAGAAGTCGATTCGTTACTATCGGATGTGAAGACGTAAACGTTCGTGAGTTCGGAGAAGGGGAGAAGATATTCAGCCCGTACACGTTGGTTACCTTGAACCATGGTGAGAGTATTCTTGCAAACCGAGCTGGAGAATAGTAGTATACGTGTATCATCGTCTTTGCGATTCGTGTCTCTACACCGGTCTTTGGCAATCTCCGAAACGCCTTTGTGATCTTACCTCTCGAAAGGAAGCTTGCGATTTCCCACACACAGACTTTATTCAGAAGACAAGCGATGAAGGTGCTTCCCGGTTTCAGCAAACGTGATAGCTTCAGCAAGATTGATTGTGCGTCGGTTGCACAATTTAAGCCGCCAAAGTTCGAAAACGCACCGTCGTACGTCACAGGTGCGAGCGAGTCGATCTGTTCGAACTCCAGCTGAAGGAAGTTGATGTCAAGATTGAGAGAAGCAGTTTTTTCCCGCGCCTGTTCGATCATCTGCAAGGAAGAATCAGTTGCTGTCACATGGATCCCGTGCTCTGCAAGCATGATGGCATCGGTTCCGGTTCCACAGTTGAGTTCAAGGACGTTGTCGCCATTGTTGAAGTTGGATAACAAGCTTCTCCAGACTATGGGTCGAATGTGATTCGTGATTGGATTGCGCTCGAACACGCGGTCGTAATCATCTGCGGTCAGGTCAAACGGAGTTCGAGAAATTATTTGATGCGGATTTGTCATGTTGTTACTTCTTTGGTCAGCTCCATTCCGATGCGTGCAAGCTTTGCCTTGGTAAACGCCGACGCGAACCTGGGGAAATTGCGAGATCCATTATTCCGTAGTTTGTGTTGAAGCACCTCGTTCACGAGATATCTATTTGCGAACCAGTAAAATTGCTCGGAGTATCGACCCGAAAATTTCAGATTACGATCTGTTCCTGAAGCCCAATCAGCTGGTGTTTGAATGCTGTTCTCGACTTCATGATAGAACTCTGTTCCCTTGATGGGATAGGCAACGGTTGTGAGAAAGGTGTCTGCGTTCGTTTTCTTCAGATGGTCAACTGTCTCTTCGATATCGGAGATCTCCTCACCCGGATAACCAAGCATAACAAACAATCCTGCTTGAATTCCGTATTTCTGCGCGAGTTGTGTGATGTGCTGGATTTCCTCAACCGAGACACGACGCTGCATCGCATCCAGGATTCTCTGCGAACCGCTCTCTGACCCATACCAGATGCGAAATCCGCCGAGGTCAGACATTTTTTTCAGGATGTCCTCGTTCAAGCGATCGGCTCGGGAAATGCATTCAAACGGAATACGAAGACCTCGCCGCTTCATCTCGTCATAAAACTGGTGGAACCACTTGTGATGGATCGTGAATACATCATCGGCAAACCAGAGCATGTCGGGCTTATACTGCTCGAGGAGTATCTGAATCTCATCGACGACGTTCTTTACGGAGCGTCTACGATGAGTTTCTCCATACACGGATCGACTGCACCACGTACAGGTAAAGGGACAGCCGCGTGCACAGATGAGAGAAATGGAACCCATGCCATGATGTGTTCGCCACGTGTTGATATATTCCTCGATGTCAATCGCATCCCTATCGGGGAGAGGAAGCATATCGAGATCTTCAATCAGTGCACGAGCTGGCGTTCGGATAATTATGCCATCATCACTCATGAAGACAATCCCCGCGATCTGATTGAGTGGGGCGTTCTGAGTCAACGCTGGAAGGAGTTCCTCCATTGTTTGCTCCCCCTCGCCGATGACGGCAACATCGGCACCAAATTGCACATACATCTCAGCATACTCGGGGACATCAGGTCCGCCCACGATCACTTTGCAGCCATGACGTTTGCAATAAATGATTTGCTCCAACACATTCAGTTTGGTCATCAAGTTTGAGTAGATGCCCACGATCGACGGGCGACGTTCATCAATGAATCGGTAGAAATCCGCCTTCAACTTGAACGTCGTATCATACACTTCGGCATCGAAGTCCCTGGAATTGAGGTAGGAGGAAATGTACAGAATGCCGAGTGTCGGATACGGTTTCATGATCCGCAGTTCGGTTTTGTCTTCCCTGAGAAAATATCCGTGTGTTAAGAGAATATCCAAGTGTAATGTCAATCCTCAAACAACAATTCCTGTTCCATCGCGGTGCTACTCTTTTGCCAACACGTGCTTGTAATGTTTCAATCCGAATCTCAGTGTCTTCCAGAACCCTCGGCGTTCGCTTTTGAGATAGACGAGGAAGTAAATGAAGCCAAACCAAAGTGTGAAGAATATGTTTGGAGGCAAGTTGATGAGCTTCTTGATGACCGGATATGTGCGGGGCCAGAGTACTGCCGTCTGAAAAAATTTTTGCAAGTTTTGCAGTTTCTGTGCCGAGACGGCATTCAGTTTCGATTCGGTGAAGAAAGATCTTGTGAGCTCATCCGGATCAAAGTCTCGGTCGAGGTAACCTTCATCAATCGCATATTGGGTTAATGCCGTCCCTGGAAACGGTGAGAATACCGAACACCATGGATAGTCGGTTTTGATGTTGATGTTGATCTCAACAGTGGAAAAGGCATCATCGAGCGTTTCACCTGGAAGGGCAAGGATGTTATAAGTTCGGAAGGGGATTCTGGCATCGTGGAGATTCCTTGCAGCCTCTTCAATCTGTTTATTGGTCAATTGCTTAACAAGGACTTTGTTGCGTAGGCCTTCATTACCAGACTCGACACCAAAGAAAACCGATGTACAGCCACCCTCGGCTAAATGGAAGGCATATTCTCGATCAGATGCGACGATATCGGCCCGGACCAAGCAGATGAACGGGATTCCGACCTCACGCTTATATCGCGGGAGGAATTCATATAACCACTTCTTGCTCATTCCGAAGACGTCATCAGCGAAATAGATGGTGCGCACGTCTGTTGTTCTTTTTAGGTCGATGCACTCCTCGATAACGCTGTCGATGGCCCGGATGCGTACGTACTTTCCCTTACCGGCATACATCTCTCGCATCGCGTCTTCGAAGCAAAAGCTGCAATGCCACGGGCAGCCCCGCGACGTGATCACATTGCGAACTGAACGATCAAGTTTTCCGTGTAATCCGTCGTACAGTGTGCGGTCCGGAAACGGGTATTCGTCGAGGTCCCGACGCAGTGCTCGAACGTCATTCTTATACACTTGACCATTCTTGAACCAAATGTTCTGAATGTCAGTCAACCGCTCGTGTTTATCCATTCTATTCAAGAGTTCGAGGACTGATTCCTCACCTTCACCCCGCAGCACCATATCGATCCCTTGCTCTTCGATGACCTGGGGAAAGAACGTCGGATGGGCTCCGCCCAAAATGTTGGGGATGCCATACTCTGTCTTGATGTGATTTGCAAGGCGAATTGCCCAGCGATGGCTTCCGCTCATGAGAGAGAATCCAACAAGGTTAGGCTGGTATCGCTCGATCTCACGGCGAACATCATTAAGTGTTTGACCGATTGCGATCCGGCAATCGTGGCCGGCGCTCTTCACCATCGATGAGATGTACATCGGCCCGAGAAACTCGTAATCAATATTTTGTAGGAAAAGGAGTTTCGCCATACGTTATATGATCGAGGAATTATTTCCCTTCGAACCATTTGAGTGTCGAGCAAGAAACTTCATCCTTGTTTCAACAGTAGGGAGGGTCAGCGCGTGATACGCCGTTGCCGCAATGCGTCGAAGTGCGGGCCTATTCATAGTTGATGGATCTGCCAACACGCTCTTGGCTAAATCGATACCCTGCCAAATACGAAATTTCTTGTGAGTCGCTTGATGGAGGGCGCGATAAAACTCTGTCGAGTACGTGCTGTGATACATCATGTCAAGGTCCTGGCTATCTACCCAGTTTCTCTTCTCTCCAAGATCTTGCTTGACGCGTTCATAAAACTTTGTCCCGGGTAGAGGGTATGAAACCGAAATTCCAATTTCATCTGGCTTACAGTCTCTGACCATCCGTTGAGTCATCTCGATATCATGTCTCGTTTCACCGGGGTATCCATATTGGAGGAAGAATCCAACCCGGATTCCATTCTCATGGAGGAGTTTCGTAGATGAATAAATCTGTTCGATTGTTGTTCCCTTTTCCATCGCATCAAGAACACGTTGCGAACCGGACTCAGCGCCAATCCACACGGTTTGGCATCCGGCACGAGCAAGATGTCGAATTGTTTCTTCCTTCAGTAACAGGTCAGCCCGCGAGAGACATTTGAACGGAATACTCGCACGTTTGCGTAAAAGAACATCTGCAAATGTAGGAACCCATCCAGGCTTGAGACCAAAAATATCGTCACAAAACCAAAGGTGATCAGGCTTATAGTCACGTTTCAGCATCTCCATTTCTTCGGCGATGTACTCGGGGCTGTGCGAATGATAGACTTGACCGTAGATTGGCTTTGCACACCAGTTGCAATGGAACGGACAACCGCGCGTGGTGACGATGTTCATTGAAAAATATTTGTGCCGTTTCTTCCACACATGACGATAGTTCTCAACACTGACCAGATCCCACGCGGGAAATGGGAGAGTATCAAGGTCATGAAGGACATCACGCTTTGGATTCCGTTGGATTGATCCATCTTCTCGGTATGCAAGACCGTTAATGGATCTCCATGATTGCTGTTGTGATCGCAAAAGTTGATTCGTCAACTCCGCCAGAGTAAATTCCCCTTCACCAACAATCACGAAGTCAGCGCCGCGTTCCAGATATTCTTCAACATTATCTGTCGAATCAGAACTATGAACCACTACAGTGCAACCGTGTTCTTTCGCGATTCGTGTGATGGTGAAGGCTGCTTGCCTCATCCGCCTCAAACACATTTTGGTGAGGTAATTGAAATCATCGTCGTAGATGACAACGATCTTTGGTGAATCGTTTTGGATGTGGAGGAGGATCTCTTGTTCATTTTCAGAGAGCATGCTGTCGGAAAGTGTACAAGCATACCCTTGCGCCCGAAGGACTGACGCTGCGTACAGTGTTCCCAGTGGTGCATAGGGCATCATTGCCTTATGCTCTTTGGGATCTAATTTTAAAAAATAGGAATGTGTGAAAAGAACATCACTCATACTCGTAGTATCGCTTACTGAAAGCAATATCCGGGATCGGTTGTCTGCACAAACTGTAATTGGTAACCGAGTGGTCTCTGTTGTGAAGGGTGTCGATGTCGTGGATACCGGTTCCTTCCACGACGAACGTCATCGCGTGATTCCTGAAGTTCCGCAGCCATTCGCTCGCGAGTGGTTGCGCAGCCTCCCTCCGAAGTTTGAGGAGACAGTTGGTCAATAGTATTTTGAATTGCTTGTTTGAATGAATCTGTTCATCGAACACATGCGCAACC
>JACOSX010000036.1 GCA_016178625.1 Ignavibacteria bacterium | reverse complement strand
GCCGGATGGAATATGATCGGTTCTTGCTCGGCACCCGTCGCAACAAACACTATTGTTCAGTCGCCTCCGGGAATTGTGGTCTCGAATTACTTCGCTTACGGTTTGACTGGCTATTTTATCGCCAGCACAATTAATCCTGGATATGGTTACTGGGTGAAGTGCAGCGGCCCCGGAACATTAACTCTCAATTGTGTGAGCAATGTTGCCAAAACCTCGCCTGTTGAAGATCCTGTTGAGGGATTAAGCGCGTTGACCATTCAGGACAGCAAAGGCCGTTCACAAACTCTGTACTTCGGAGCAGGAGTGAACAAGTCGCCTGAGCTGTTTAGTCTGCCACCCTCAGCGCCGGGAGAACAATTTGATGTACGGTTTGCATCGCAGCGAATGGCTGAGCTCGTTCCAACGGATCTCAAAGCTGCTGTTGAATACGCGATCCAATTGCAATCAGTTGCTTATCCGGTCACCATTACCTGGAATGTCAAGAACTCGAGTGACGTGTCGTATGATATTTCATACCGCAATGGAAAGAAAGATATGGTTCGAAGATCGATGCTCAGCGCCGGGCGTTTGCAACTTCGGCAACCCGTCGAGGGCTTGAAGCTCACGGCGAAACCGGGCCATGCGGAGATCCCATTGCAGTATGCACTGGATCAGAATTATCCGAATCCATTTAACCCGACAACAGAGATCCGCTTCGCACTGCCAGTTGACGCGCATGTAACACTGAAGGTATTCACTATCACGGGTCAGGTTGTAGCGGAGTTGATTGATGGAGACCAAGAAGCAGGGTTCCATTCAATCACCTGGGACTCTCGGAATATCTCGAGCGAGCAGATCAGCAGTGGTGTGTACTTCTACCGCCTCGTCGCAACGGATGTAAACAATCCGAGCAATTCGTTCGATCAGGTGAAGAAGATGATGTTGATGAAGTAAGAGCTTCGTTCTTAGAGACTTCCCCCGTCTTGATAATCGCTCTCACTGTTGGGGAAGTCAAAGAATCGATCTCGCTCTTCAATACGGTATATGCAAGGGCTGGAATGTCTGATGCAGTTGCGTTCCAGCCCTGCATTTTGTTGAGGGAGGATAAAAAAATCGTTACCTATTTTTTGAGGCGGTTCTTGAATCGGAAAACAAAGTGACATCATTATTTTTCCGAGCCTGTTTAAAGTTTGGTAGTGCATCAGTTTGGTTCTTGGTAGGACATTTGGTGAAGCCATCCCCTCGGGACCTGTCTGACAGGCAAGTCTACGACTCTATCGAGTCGAAGTCTACGACCCTTCGGGTCGATAGACCCGTGGGGACTCGTAGAGAATGCCTGTCCCACTGAAATGTTTTTCTTGAATTGATACACTACCTGAAGTTTGTATGACTATTATTATCAAATAAATTTCTTATATATATAGTATTCCGCACGTTCTCTTCATCCACACCGCGTGAAATGATAGATTATTTTCTCATCGCTCATTTTTCTGCAAATCTGTTTTGTTTTGCCACTTGTATCACCACCGCATGTTGCTCATCGATAATGCATACGTCAGAAAAGTGATGCGAAGACTTTTTCTGAACCTGTTGGTTGTCTCTATGGTGGTTGCGGTATACCTTTCGATGCCAGCCACAGCGCATGCTGGATCTGGGAGGAAGACGCTTGGACATCCACCACAAATCCGGCAAACGCTTGGCACACCCCATTCTACCCTGATGAATATCAACAATATTGCCATGTGGGCAACGGATAACGGTATGCTGGAACGTCGACCGCAAGACTTGACTGCGGGAGTGACTTTCCCACGCGGGACTTCCACCGTTGTATACTCTGGCGGATTAGTCTGGGGTGGACTTGTTCGGGATAACCGGACCCCGACTCTTCGCGTTGGCGGACAGGCGTTTAATGTTGGGACTGTCTCTGGCCGCATTATCAGCCCCGGTGTGGCGGAGAATCCTGATAATCCCGACGTCCGAATTTATCGGATTCGGCGCGACTGGGCGACAGCAGACTTGGCGCGCGATGCCTCTGAATACTTTAGCATACCGCTCATCGACGTAACTTCCGAAAATATTCAGACCCTTCGCGATCAATATCGGAAGGATTGGATGGAATGGCCCTGGCAAAACGGGGCTCCATACTATGAGCGGAACGGTATTCCCGGTTATCAGCCCGACTCTTCGGGAAGTGCAGGTCCGGACATTGATGAACCTGGCCTTGGCGGAGCGGATCAGATTATTTGGTTTGTCGCGAATGATTTGGATGGAAATGCCACGCGTCAACTCTTCGGCTCGACGCCGATCGGTTTGGAGATGCAGGTAACATGCTGGGCGTACAATCGGTCGTCGTCACTTGACAATGTCATTTTTCAACGATACCGAATCATCTACAAGGGAACTTCCACAACGCCATCGACAGCGACCATTGATTCCATGTATCTAGCGAAATGGGTTGATCCTGATCTGGGAGATTTTAACGATGATTTTGTCGGGTGCAGCGTCGATAGAAGTCTTGGATATGCGTACAATGCTCGACCCGTTGATGTTGAATTCAATAAGCAGAATCTCCCACCTCCTGTTGTTGGCTATGATCTTTTCCAGGGACCACGAGTGTCCAAGCCAAGCTCTCAAGCTCGCTGGAATTTACAGACAATAGATGGGTTTGAAAATCTGCCATTGACGACCTTCACGTATTTTACCGCTTCCACGCGAACGGGTGATCTTACGAATCGACAGTCGTGGTGGAATATTCTCCGCGGCTATAAGACCCGACCCATTTCACCTCCACAATGTCTTCTTGATCCGACGACAAATGCGTGTACAACCTTTGAGTTGACTGGTGATCCTCAACTCTATCACGGGTGGGTGGATGGCGTTCTTGATCCTCCGGGTGATCGTCGATTTGCAATGGTAAGTGGTCCGTTCACACTTGCGTTCGGCGACACGCAGGAGGTTGTGGTTGGATTGATTGCCGGAATGGGAAAAGACAATCGCGACGGCATTTCAACTGTGAAAACTATCGATGGCGCTGCTCAGGATGCCTTCAACCTCAATTTTCAGTTTCCTGATCCGATCCCGGCTCCCGATGTACGAGTCGTCGAGCTTGATAACAAAATTATCCTCGACTGGGAATCGGATACCGCACAGGTTCGCAGGGTCGAGGGCTACACCTCTCGAGGGTATCATTTTGAATCGTACACAGTCTATCAGTTTCCGCTTCCCACCTCGACCAGAGAGCAGGCGCTTGTCTATCAGCCATTCGATCCCACGCAGCCGCGCTATCTTCCCATTATTCTTGATAAGGTACGAAACCATCCACTCGTAAACGGACAGAAATATTACTTTGGAATTACAAGCACAGTGTACAATCCCGACCCTGCATATGCACAACAACGTATTGAATCGCCGCTGATCATTCGGGAATGCGTCCCTCATTCTCCGAATCCGGGAACAGTATATCCTTACTCGATCGATGAGATTGTGAAGACTTCGTCGAATCTGGTTGGACTGAACGACGCCTCCGTGGTTCCGACGTTTTATGATCCTTCACGACCTGACGGACATGTTTATCATATTCTGTTTCATCGGGATACCGATCCACTTATAGATGTTGAGACGAAGCCAACGTGGGATCTCATCGATTCCACCAACAGTGATACCCTGCTTCGCGGGGTTCGCGCCGATTCACCCAGGCTACGGGTGATTACTCGCGGGTTCTTCGTCGAAGTTCTCTTACCATTGCATGGGCTGAAAGGAGTATACGAAACGCAATTCAATTACCAACCGACACGAAGCGGTGTATTTAATTACCCCAACCCCGCCGGAAATTATATGGTGGTTGGTGGGGGAACATCACAACTTGACACCATCAAGGGCGAAAATGCATTAGATGTCGATCTGGAGCTTCGGTTCGCCGGTGATTCGAGCTGGGCATTATTCATGGGCCCGACTCCTGTGACGTCGCGCTGGGTGAGGGTCCCATATACCGCATGGCAAGTGGGTGAGAGCAGAATTAATTCCGTCAGTCGCCAACTCTACACAGCGATCAGTTACCATGGGGGAGATAGTGTCTGGCGCACGTCCGTCCTCGTTGATCATTCGTACCACGGTAAGACGCTTCAAGTGTTCTATCCGATTACGATTATCAATGACAGCATCAGGAACACACAAGGGTTTTCTGGCGGGACATATTATGATGATGCGCCAAGTCGCCCGGATGCTGTTTCGTTCCGGGCATTCGTATGGATCTCCGGTCAGAAATACTCGTTGAGAGCCGGTGTGAAGGAAGCGTACATCGCAGACCTTGATGGCAACGGTATCGCTGTCCCTCCCGGCACAACAATCCGCTTCGAGAGATTCAAAGAAGTACGCAATAGGGATGTGAATGTATTCTCGACCGCAGCCGTTACACATACGGACCTCGCCGCCGCTCTGAGGGAAGTGGAGTTAGTAAATGTTTTCCCCAATCCATATTACGGATCGAACAGGGCTGAGATCAACCGCTTCCAAAAGTTTGTCACGTTCAATCATCTCCCCCAATTTGCAACAATTAGAATCTTCAATCTCTCTGGTGTTCTGGTAAAAACGATTCGAAAATCCGATGAAACGCAATTTGCCGCGTGGGATCTCAATAACGAAAACGGACTACCTGCTGCAGGTGGTATGTACTTAGCTCACATCGAGCTCAAAGACAAGGTGGGCAATGATCTTGGAGTCAAAACCCTGAAACTGATGATTGTCCCTGAGAATCAATCGTCCCAAAGTAATTAAGATAGATTCGAGTAACTCATGAAGTGTTCGCGGAGAATGTTGTTCACTACTTGCACGATGGTGAAGAACACACAAAGGCAATCATTGCGAGATTGCTTCGTCTCTCCAATCCTCGCAATGACTCGGAAGGGACTTTTTCATAAGTCTTCAAACCAGGTGTTGAAAAACTTCTTCTTACTGTGGGTCAGACATTCTTGTCTGACGATTGCTGCTGGGTCTCGGCAGGCAGAAATGCCTGTCCCACCATTTAAAATACTTTTTCATAAACCTTCGAGATGTTTGGTGGTGGTGAATCTAGTTGCCCTGGTAGCGTGTCTATTGATCAATCCTATCATGCTCTTCGCGGGCAGGGGAGACAAGGCCGGAACGGCGGCTGCTTCCGAGCTGTTGATTCCCGTTGGAGCGCGGTCGATCGCGCTGGCAGGCTCATCCCTTGCAACGATCTCTGGTGTTGAAGCAATCTATTGGAACCCTGCGGGGCTTGCGCGGTCGTCAGCGAAAACGAATCTGTTGTTGTCTCATATGAGTTATCTTGCCGATATCGGTGTGGATTATATTGCTGCAGGTTCGAGTCTCTCCGATGTTGGTCGCATAGGATTAACTATCAAAACGTTATCATTCGGTGATGTTAAAGTGACGACGGAGGATCAGCCTGATGGAACTGGGGAGAAGACATCGCCGACGTTCATGATTATTGGAGGAACATTTGCCCGACAAATTTCCGACCGCATCGCCGTCGGCATTACGATGAACTTCGTTTTTGAGAGGATGGCGCGTGTCTCTGCCACCGATATTGCTTTCAACGCGGGCGTTCAATATTCGGGTCTTGGTGGCTTAGAGGGACTGAGTGTTGGCGTCGCTGTGAAGAATATCGGCCCCTCGATGCGGTTCGGTGGTGGGGGTTTAATTCGAACCGCTCAGGTAAACGACGCGAACCGTCAGACGTCCTCAGTAAGGATACAAGCTGCAGCCGCTGATTTACCGTCGACCATCGAGATTGGATTAGGTTATACAGTCAGCGTCGCAGGGGAGGGACGGATGAACTTTGCTTCAACGTTCCAGAACAACAATTTTTCAGACGATGAATATAAGATTGGCGCAGAATACATTTTTAACGAGGTGCTCTTTGTTCGCGGCGGAGCGGCGTTCTCATCGGAAGATGAGGGTAGAGAGTATATCTTTGGACCCACCGCCGGTGTAGGTATCAGTGCTACCATTAGAGATGCGGAGGTCTCTGTTGACTACGCATATCGATCTGTCAAGTATTTCACTGGAAATCACGTTTTCACCATTGCAATGGGTTTTTGAGGACATTTTTTGCCTGACGACAAAGTATTCTAAAGAGATTTCGTAAGATTTTTGTTCCGTTGAAAATGTTTCCCTACTACTCGTTTTTTTTAAAAAAAAGCTTGACAATATTTTAGAAAAGGACTATATTCCAAGTGTCCTCCATAGTTACACTTGACCAAGCAGCATTCGAAAATTAGTTTTATCGCGAAGTTTGTGCCAGACTTTTTAGTACCCTAATAACTTCTCTAATTAAATCATCAATAAAAGATTCCATAAGGAGAAATACTTATGCGGTTATTGACACTGTTTCTCTCGGTACTTTTGTTGAGCTGTTTTGTTCTTGCTCAGCAGAAGTATCTTGTTACACCGGATCAAGATGTTATTCCTCTCCGCAAAGGTGAGAGCGCTTCCGCTGTCATTGCGAAACGAATGAAGCGAGCACAGTCACCAGTTTCATCAGTGACAAACTCATGTCCAAGCTATTTTCACTTTGGGTTTGATCCCAATGCCGGGTTCCCAGACAATGGGAATTTTGGTTCAAACCACAAAGACGTTATGGCTGAATGGTTCCAAGCGAAAGCAAGCGGTAAGATCGATACCATCTTCTGGCTTACTGGTGGCACTGTGGGTGCTAAGGACTCGTTGATCTACTTGCGCGTACATAATTCCAATATCACAAATACCTACGGTCCTGGACATGGCGGGTTCGGTTTGCCCTGCCAGAGTTGGGGCTATTGGGTGAACACGCAGGATCTGGACAATGGTGTTGCAGCATTTATTGAAGATGCATTCCCCGACACTACTTGGCATTCTACTAATCCTACTGCAACGACGATACCACCGATATCCAATGAGCTCTGGGGTTTGGGCGGATATCCCGCGACCGATCATGCCAGTTCTAGTGCACCGACCGTAAACCACGTCGCCATGGCTGATCTTGGTCAAGACTTGCCGATTACGATTGGACAATATATCTGGATCTCGTTCCGTATTAATTCCCTCAACACTCATAATGTTCAGACTTCTACACTCTGGCGCTTTACTGCTTATCAGGCAGCAGACACCACTGATGAACTTTATCCTGCGCGTAACTGGAAGTTCTATGAGCACGACTCTGGACCGAGCCCAACGTGTCATGGAATCCCGACAGTCCAAGTAAAACGCGGCTGGGTTGCCCGCGGTGGTGGTGACGATCCGCTCACTGCTGATTTATATAACTTCTGGTATTCAATGACAGTAACAACAAACGTTCCGCCGGTAGTCAATTCGGCTCCCGATGGCGACGTACCAAGTGCTACCCTCGATCAGGGTCCGCACACGGTCACCTATAGTATCGTTGATTGCTACCCTACTCATCCTGAAAGCGCTGGAGTTGCCTCTGCAGTTATTGAATGGTCGAAAGGCACCACTGATGTTTCAACGACACTTGTTCCTCAGCCCCCTATCACAATGAGCCCTTCATTCGATCCCCTCTGGGAAGGTGATATTCCGGGTCAGCCATGTGGAACAACGGTAGCATATCGCATTAAAGCCATTGATCTCAATGGTGCTGTTACAACAAGTGGGTACCATACATACAAAGTGGTGTGCCTGGCTCCTAACCAATACTACCTTGTGGATACGTCTTCTTCGTGCACGAAGAAAAGTATCGCTGCCACAGGCACTGTGATCGACACGGGAGCGTTCTTTACGACACCCTATGTTGGTCACGGAACTGCCCCAAAGGACGACGGCACAGCGGGTCCATTTGATATGGGCGGCACGATGTCCATCTTTGGTGAGACTGGATATCGCTACGTGTGGGTCGGTGTGAACGGAGCTATTGCAGTTTCCAAAACCGCAACCGATACTCTTGATGTGAACGCCAACGGCTTCGCGACAGGTGGATGGGATTTTCCACAACTTCAACATCATGGTCGCCCCGATACAACAGGTAGGAACAATATGCCGGGGCCATTCATCGCTCCGTTTTGGGCTGACTTCATCATTGGTGACAGCAGCGGCACGTTTGGCAAAGTTCGCTATGGAGCCGGAACAGATCCGTGTGAGTTTATTGTGGAATGGGACTCCGTCGGCGCCTTTGATGCCAGCGGTCCAATTCCTGATGTGACGACCTTCCGTGTGATTCTGAATCGCTGTACCGGTTTGATTGAATACCAGTACAACAATATCGGCATAAACGGTTTAGATAGTGCGGCGTTGGTTGGCATGCAGGCGGAATCGACTGCCACGTCCGGGCCGAAGCCTGGCTTTGTCTTCATCAATAAAGATATTTATCCCATTGAGACGAAGCCGAGAAACAATTTCTGCATCAAGTTCTATCCGGGTGCTGCGGTGTTCGCCGCCGATGGATGGAACCTCTTGTCGGCCTCAACACAACCCGACGACTATCATAAAGCAGTGCTGTATCCGAGTGCCGTATCACAGGCGTTCCGCTATCAGGCAGGATACATACCGACCGATCCGTTAACGAACGGTCCCGGTTACTGGCTGAAATTTAATGGTAAATCCTATGCGGGCGGACCCGGCAAACCGACCACGACGGTCAGTATTCCTGTGGCGGCGGGATGGAACATGATCGGCACGGTGTCGTCACCTGTGGCAACAAGCAGTATCACACAAGCGCCTCCGAGCATAGTGGTCTCCTCGTACTTTGGATTCGGTTCGACAGGCTATACACCAACAACCACCCTCATCCCCGGTTATGGATACTGGGTGAAGGTGAGTGCAGGTGGTAAATTGACATTGACCGCCTCTGCGAACACAGCAAAGACTGTGGCACAGGCAGAGAACGATCTGTCGCAGTTGAACAGCCTGACAATCACCGATCACAACGGACGGACACAGACGTTGTATCTTGGCGATGAGGGTTCAGCGAAGTCCCTGTACTCAGTATCGGAGCTGCCGCCGGCAGCACCGGAGTTCGATGCGCGGTTTAGCTCCGGTCGCATGGTGGAGATGTATCCGTCGAAACTGGTCGAGAAGGCAAAGTACGAATATGCGATCAACATCACGACGGAAGCCTATCCGGTGGTGGTGAGCTGGAATATCAGTCATCCGACAGATCGGAAGATGGTTCTCACCAACGGTGTGAAGATGCTTGGGGTGATGGAAGGATCGGGAGCGATCAAGATAGCCAATGCGAGCACAAAGAACGTGGTGGTGAAGCTTGGCGGAGCGATTGCGGTGCCGAAAGTGTTTGCGCTGGGTCAGAACTACCCGAATCCGTTTAACCCGACGACACACTTCACGGTAGACGTACCGCGAGCGAGCGAGATGGAAGTTGCGATCTACGATGTGTTAGGGCAACAAGTAGCAACCTTGTTGACAGGTCTGGTGGAAGCCGGCTCGCATGAGCTGGAGTGGGATGGACGAGACAGCCGTGGACTACAGGTACCGACGGGTATTTACTTCGTGCGTATGAATGCGGCAAGTGAAGGATTCTCCGCTGTCCACAAGATCATGTTGATGAAGTAATAACGATGTGTTGAAGCATCCCGTTGTTCTCCCCCGGAGAGGGACGGGATGCTTCAATGGTTGATTTTTCCGAAGCGAACAAAAGTTTATTTAACTATCATTTAACTCATCATCCACATTCAAATAGCGAGGTTGCTATGAAAATTATTAAAGGTTTATCGCTCATAGTGTGTTTGTGCTTGGTTGTGTTTGCGACACAGACAGTGAGTGCACAAGGATGGAGTATCAAGATCTACGCGACGGATGGCGTGGGTAATGATTCCGTCGTCATTGGAGTTCACCCGTTGGCGACCAATGGGATCGATACTTCACTCGGGGAGAGAGAGATACCGCCCCCGCCCCCGACATTTGATCTCCGCTGCATTACGATCTCCGGCGTTGATAATTTGGGTACGGGAAGTTTAAAAAATCTTCACCAAGAGGTCCGCGATTCCCAGACAGATCGGTATAGACTGCAGTTCAAGTCTGACGACGCTGGCGGCGCGATGGCATTTAGCTGGCAGGCGGGTCTTGCGGGCGTAGGCGGAGGGTACTGGCATTTGACGGGGATTGACCCCAACACCAGTTTACCGATCGATGTTGACATGACGGCAACGACAGGGTACACGTTCCCTGCATTTGATACAAGCCCGCAGACGGTGACGATCGTCAGTGGTGATGGGAAAGCGTTTCGCACGGCAACGTCAAGCGAGTGGGCATTGGCGCGTGACAGTAAGCTGAAACAGAAAGCAGAAAAGCGCCAGAAGAACACGAGCAAGACCCCCCAGGCGATGCCGAACTACAACAACATGGGTGAAGAGCTCTTCGCCCAAGGCGCATTTCCTGATCTGTTCGCATCAACCGGCAAAGCCGCGGGTTTGCACATTGGTCTTTTGACGCAGGTTGGTGTGGACTCCAAGGGTAAGCCGATCTTCAAGTATGTCTATCACCCGAAGTATAAGGACTGCATGAAGACATTTTTTAGCAAGGGTGTAGAGCATACTACTGCTGCACACTGTCTCGATTCAACAGGACTGCCGGGGAAGCGCAAGAACATCAACAAGGGTCTAA
Source organism: Ignavibacteria bacterium (assembly GCA_016178625.1). GTDB lineage: Bacteria > Bacteroidota > Ignavibacteria > UBA10030 > SZUA-254 > JACOSX01. Next base: position 33,082 of record JACOSX010000036.1, on the reverse strand, counting down.
AATCTGCTCCTCCGCTTAAGTACGATAACGTCCTGTTTGCAGATCTCACGGCGTTGAAACTCAATATTGCCATGAACACGCTTCCGAAGGTTAAGAAGGATCCATCAAGCCCGTTTGCTTCGGACTTTGGCACGCTGCATTATATTGCCCAGCCCGGTGATCCTCCGGCATACAATGGTAAGACCGTGAATGAAATTTGCCTCCAGGCTGACTCGGTGCTTGCCTGCGTGATCGTCAATCCGAAAGCCGGAACGATTGGCCAGCTTGATCAAGTGCTTCGCAACATCAACGGCGCCTTCAGTGGTCCGATTGATACGATTACCTTCAACCAGTCTGCCGGAACGGGCAAGTTGGTGTTGAAGGCTGTGAAAGCTCTTGCGAATTCGACAGTGCTCTATCGTTCATCCTTATCGGAAGCAACATCTATTACGGTGCCGGATGATGTGGTGTTCTCGAATGAGCTTCCCGGTGCGTACGAGTTGCGGCAGAACTATCCGAACCCGTTCAACCCGACGACGACGATCGAGTTTAACTTAGCCGAAGATGCGTTGGTGACGGTGAAGGTATATAACACCCTCGGTCAGGAAGTTGCGACGTTGGTGAACCATGAAGAGTTCACCGAAGGCGAGAATGCGATCGAGTTCGATGCTTCCTCACTCTCCTCCGGCGTGTATTACTATCGGTTGATTGTCAACGACGGACAGTTCCAGCAAGTACAGAAGATGATGTTGCTGAAGTAATTTCCTCTCTTCTCACACGAGTATGCGATCGTTTTCATTCCGAGAGATCGCATACTCAAGTGAGGTTGCTATAGAAGATGTCAAGCACTTCTATATCATCATCTGAGGTTCAACAAATAGCACCATTGAGTGGTAGTAGTAGAAGAAAGGAGTGTGAAGAAAAGTCCAAAGGGGACAGTTCACAAGGGTCGCCGGCGAGCGACCAAGGCAATACGAGTCACAAGAACACGAGTTTTGTAAATCTAAATCTCTCTAATCCACCATTTAACTAACTATTCATGTAAGGAGTACAATATGAAAGGCTTCATATTTGTTTGCGCAGTCATCCTGGTTATCGGATTGACGAGCATGGCAAATGCACAGCTGACCAGTGCATCTGCAGTCTCTGCACTTACCATCACCCCTGCGGGTGCTGGCATTGCAGTGGGCAACGTCGATTGCGATGTGACGGACGTGATCCGTGGCGTGTGCTACACGGTTGTGTTTGATGCAACCGGTGGTGCAAGCATCATCTTCCCAGCCGATAACGGCGAAGCAACCACAGATTTGGGTGCCGATATCACTGGCGATCCGGGTCAGGACGTGTTGGTACAGTGGACACTGCCGACCGCATTGACGGGGTCAGCCGGAGTGATTCCGGTATCGTTTGGACCGACATCACAGGTGCGTATTGAAGATGGCGGACTCACCAATCCCGGTGTGGGGAACACCTTCAATACCGGTACAGGTGGTGCAATCAGTGTGCGACTGGGCTTCAACTTCTGCGTTCCAGTTGCAGCGCTCTCCGGCGATACCTATGCCGGAACCGCATTGTGCACTGCTAGCTACACTGGCGCTCCGTAATTGCTGGTAGCATAATCTCTTCACAATATAATGGGTGGGATTACAGGTACACAGTGCATGTAATCCCTCCTTTTTTTATAATAAGGAAGGGTACACATTTGCAAGACCCTCAGCATTTTCCTCAAGTATGTTCTTCACCGCGATGGTTCGCGTTGTTGTTCGTGATGCTTGGTGTTTTTACTTCTCTCTTATCTATTGCGCAAGCCGGGTTGGTCATCCGACCGGTGTATGTGTTTATTGACGGACCATTAAAATCGACAGTCGTCACGGTTCGCAATGATGGTGATCAGCCGGTCGAGGTTACTGCTGACGTTCGATATGGATACCACGTGAGTGACGATACTGGCAGGCTAGTGATCGTCTATCCAGAATCGCTCTCGTCCGACGACCGCTCGATGAAATCATGGATTCGTCCATATCCTCAACGATTTGTGATCGGACCGCAGGAGTCCCAGGGAGTTCGAATCTTTGTTACGCCACCGCCTGGCACGCCCTCGGGTGAGTATTGGGGCAAGATGCTGTTTACACCTCATCCCACAAAGTCCATCAGGCAAAAAACTAAGGGTCCCGCTCTGGAAGTCATTACGGCAATGGAGATTCCACTCCACTACCGGCTCAGTCCTGTTTCAACAGGTGTGGAACTCGACAATCTTGCCGATGCTGTTTTTAGTAATCAGGTTGTTCAGGTAAAAGCGCATTTCAAAAGGATAGGAAATTCTTCGTTTTGGGGTCGATTACGGTGTAGGGTGTTAGATCATGCGGGAAAGTCAGTTGGCTCGCTCGATCGCAACCTCGTCGTGTACAAGGATTTTGTCGTCAATGTAAAAATTGATGTGAGCGCGACTTCCAGCGGTCCGTACACTCTGGAGATGGTTGCAGAAACAAAACGAGACGATACCGCTCCTAAACAACTTGTGCATGGAGAGTCTCGTCGGTGGACATTTCCCGTAACTATACAATAACACCATGCCCTCGCTCAGAATGTCTCGCATACTGGTTATCTTCGCTCTTGCGGCATTCAGCGTTGTCGAGGCGCTCGCGGGAGATGATCCTTCCAATCCTCTTGAGGAGAAAGTTCCGGTGGAGCTGAAGATTCGCGGTATAGGGCGAACGGAACTCTTCATTCTGCGGAAAGATCGTCGCATTTATCTGCCCGTCAGCGAAGTCTTCACCTTCCTGCGTATCAATGCATCGATCTCGCCCGATCGAAACAGAGTTTCAGGCTTTTTTGTTAACGCTGATTCTCAATATGTCATCGACGTGAAGTTAGGATCCGCGCAATTGAAGGATCGCACCGTGCCTCTGAGCAGCGATAAGTACATTGTTTCTCCTCAAGATTTGTACCTCGAATCAGGTATTCTCAGAGATTTGTTTCATATTGAATCAGCGTTCGATTCGCGCCGGTTAACGGTGACGCTCAGAAGCGCAGGTCAGCTCCCTATCGAGATCTTGCTTGAGCGACAACGAAATCGTGACAGGGCTCTTCGTTCCCATGAGAAGCCTATTCCATCGTACGATTTCGGACGGGCAGCATCGATGTTTGGAGGAACCCGCGTTGACTGGCGATTAGCCTCGTCCGTTTTTGAGCATCAAACTCCCCGTCATGCCTATACCCTCGGTGTTGGCGGTAAGATTATCGGAGGTGACTTCGAGGCACGATTCCGCGGGAATGTACGAGAGCGTTTGCGTGAAAACAATGTCAACGCGTTCATTCGCTATCCTTTTTTTGATAATCGGTGGCTGAGACAGATCACCATCGGTGATCTAACCGAGAACGATCCTGTATTCTCAGGTCGTGTTCGCGGTGTTGAATTTACGAACAAACCCGCTCCGCGCAGGCTCTTGCTCGGAAGTGAAGTGCTCTCTGTCGAGGCAGCGGCGTCTCAGGATGTCGAGCTTTACGAGGGAGGCGTGTTACAGTCGTTCATCAAGAGCCGACGAGATAGTATGTATAATTTTGAACTCGATATGCCTTATGGTGTTTCTGATTTTGAAATACGACGATATGATGAATGGGGTGGGGTTTCTTCCGAGCGGTTCCGATCAAATATCCCCCAGATCCTGATTCCGCCCAACGAGGTGCAATACAGCATTCTTGGGGGCCAGTTGAGAAATTTTGCAAAAGCGCGCTACGGCAAGGCAACCGTCGATGTTGGAGCCTCCGAACGAATCACCATTGGTGGAGATCTGTGGTATTATAGAAGCAAGGGAGAATCTTCTCACTGGTTCCCTGGCTTCTCGTCGACTGCACGGATAGCGCCTGGCGTGATCGGAGAGTTTAACTTTTCACCACTCCTCGCGTCTCGCGTGTCGCTGAGTGCACTCTTTCCATCACAAGCATTCATCAACTATACAAATGTTCGCTTTAACGTCAATTCCCCCTTCAACGTTAGCCGGGTGATTGACCAGCACGGATTGTCGATCAACGTCCCTATCGGAGTGGGCACGCGTCAACTGTTTATTAGTGTACAGGCGGTCCAGACCATGTTTGAGAACCAGCGCGATCAAAGTTTAATCGGAGGTATTGCCGGGTACACGGGAGGGTGGCGGTTCGATGTCACCAACTCTGCAGGTTGGACGAGATTGGGCGACTTGCCAAGTCTCAGACGCTTCTGGACAACGCGAGTAAACTCTTCCTTCCGCTTGCCTGCGGATGTCGTCTTTGCCATCACCACGTTGTATAATCACCAGACGAGTGAGGTTCAAGACTTCGGCGCTGTTGTCAACCGAGCCATTACTTCCGACCTCTTATTAACGGCATCCTATACTCATACGTTCAAACCGTCGTTTACGTTCTTCAGGCTTCAGGCGCTGCTTGATCTTCCGTTTTTGCGCTTTGAGGCGCGGGGATTGAGGTCAAATAGTGAATACCAGTACGATCAAGTACTCAGCGGCAGTATCGTTACGTCCAGCACGGTGAGAGATTTCTTTTTCGAAGATCGACTCCGTCTCGGTCGCGGTGCATTATCATTCAGACCATTCCTCGACCGCAACGGCAACGGCATCAGAGATCAAGGTGAGTCGTATCTTCCGGATATCACTGTAAAAACATACGGACCAAAACTCAGTGCAGCGGGTGAGAAGAAGAAGGAAGGTGTGCTCATCGCAAATGCTGAAGCGTATCAGAAATACATCACCTATTTCCCTGTACAAAACTTTGAAGACCCACACTGGGTTCCATATTTTCAGTCCGTCGCTGTCATGGCTGAGCCAAACCTTTTGAGACCGTTAGATCTCCCGATCGTGATCGGCGGGCTTGTGAGTGGTCGTGTCGTTCAAGTTCAGAAAGGCGCCGAAGTGCCGGTGGAAGGAATCACGGTGACGCTTTCCAATACTGGCTATTCGAAAACGATGAGATCCTTCTCGACGGGTGAATTTAATTTTATCGGGGTACCTCCCGGAACGTATACGCTCTCGATCTCAACTCAAGACCTTGAAGCGGGAGGACTGCGCAGTGATCAGGCTGAGAAACCTATTGAGGTTCGCGCCGTTCCCGAGGGAGATGTCATTGAGAATCTTATCTTCAAAGTTGTTGAGCGGTAGCGTGGGGTTGATTGAAATGAATGGGGGTTGTATGAAAGACAAACAACAGGTTGTGAAGTGGAGAACGGCGGAACTGCTGTGTGCCGCCGTGCTCTTCATTGGCGTTTTCCTTGCGAGCCAGATATCCTATTCTCAAAGCACTCCTGGTTCGAAGGATGAGGTTCAACCGAAAGAAGTTTTTGAAAATGAACCGGCTCCCGTCGTGGACGATGGTTCATCCCACGATGGAGGAAGTGCTACAGTCTCACCGGATGACGAATTCTTGTTCACCGATCCACTCTATACGGATAGTGCAGGTGCTTCGGGAAGATATTGGACATGGCTCAATCCGTTCCCTCAGGCGAGCGCACTCTTTGGTCTTGATGTGACCCCGTCGGCTCATGCGATCTTTGTCGGGAACAGGGCTTCAGCAGTCGCGACTACGAACGGCGGAACAAGCTGGCAGCTACTTCCCGCGAATCGGGCAACCGGCAACCGTCTAAATGCAATTGACATGGTTGACGACAACAACGGGTTCGCCGTTGGTCTGTTTGGAACTGTCCTTCGCACGACGGATGCGGGATTTTCGTGGACAAAGCTGGGAACTGGTACGACACAGCCGCTCGATGCCGTCCGATTTTTAAATGCGAATGTTGGATGGATAGTGGGGCATTTAGGAACATTGAAGAAGACGACGAACGGTGGCTCTTCGTGGACTACCCAAGTGGCAATTGGGGCACGCGCATTGCGCGGCGTTGATTTTGTTGACGCTTTGCATGGGTGGGTTGTAGGCGATTCGGGACGGATCTATGGGACAACCAATGGCGGCTCTCTATGGACTGTCGAGCTCGCTAGTGACTCCGTGAGCCTTACCTCGGTCAACTTCATGACACCACTCAAAGGGTGCGCAGTGGGTGGCAAGGGGAGAATTCGCCGGACGACGAACGCAGGTGCTTCATGGCTCTCGGTGAGTTCCCCTGTCAACGCAATGTTCGAATCGGTTACCTTCTCCGACACGACGACCGGGTGGGCAGTCGGATCGAGTGGAACAGTTATTAAGAGCACAGACGGGGGACAGACATGGGCGACTCAGACTTCCGGCACGCTCGAGTGGCTTACGGGAGTTCGCTTTACAGACGCTTTACATGGGTGGATCTCCGGTTTGGAGGGCAACATATATTATACGACCGATGGAGGGGTGAATTGGACGAAGGTTTCACGCGGATTCACCAACTACTTATACGATGTGCACTTTAGTGATAGCCTCCGCGGTTGGGTCGTTGGGAAAGCTGGTACGATCTTCCGGACGACGGACGGTGGGCGGACATGGGCCTATCAATCACAATTGATATCATACCATTTCCGAAAGATCTTTGTCACTGATTCGGTAAATGCCGTTGCCGTCGGTGATCATGCTGCCATCTATCAAACGACTGACGGAGGATCGACGTGGGGTCTTCGTGTCTCGGGAACCAGTGCGTTTTACCGATCGGTCTATTTTGTCTCTCAAACTTTGGGATGGGTTGTGGGAACGAATGGCACAATTTTGAACACGACGGACGGAGGTGCCCATTGGCAGCGACAGGTATCAGGCTTCCGGAACATCCTGCAAGATGTCTTTTTCGTGGATTCATCTAACGGATGGATCGTCGGGTCGAATGGAATCATTCTCCACACGTCAAATGGCGGAGCGGCATGGGGCATCCAGACGGTGTCTAACAATCGCACGTTGAACTCGGTGCATTTTATTGATGCGACGACCGGCGTCGCGGTGGGAGAACGTGGTATCATTTTGCGAACGACCACCGGGGGTGCATCATGGATGATTACGCCAGCCGGGGTGAGCCAACCATTGTATGCTGTGGCTTTTACCGATCCAATACGCGGATGGATTGTCGGGAGCTCCGGACGAATCCTTTGCACTACCAACGGTGGATTAATGTGGACAAAACAATTTTCGCCCACGACCAAAGATCTTCGCGGCCTCAGCTTCCAGGATAGCACTCGACTCTGGGCTGCGGGACCGGGAGGGACAATTCTCCAATACGGCACATTGGCAACGTTTACATCGTCACTTGCGCCAGTCGTAGAGAGTCGAATAGCAATACGCAATTATCCAAATCCGTTCAATCCAACAACGAGAATCCAGTTTGAATTGCCCGCGGCGAACGCTGTTACTCTGAAGGTGTATGATCTCCTTGGTCAGGAGGTCGCTACCCTTATGGAAGGTGCGCCGTTGACGGAAGGAAAGCACGACGTTGTCTTTGACGGACAGGGTCTTTCATCGGGCGTTTATCTGTACAGGATTTTTACAACTGACAAGAAAGCCGAATCGACAGGAAAGATGCTCTTATTAAAATAATTTTCTCTGACGCACAAGCTTTTGTGAGGATGTCGGGGGATTGATGGAATGAAATACGTATAAGCCTGAGACACCAACTAACTACAGGAATGTTGTGATACGATCATTGCATGGAAAAAATGGACACACAACACGCAGGAGGTACTATCTCTTCGTTCTACTCATTGTTTGTCTCACACCTTTCATCAGTCCCGCACAGCAGGGCTGGTTCTGGCAAAATCGAATGCCACAAGGAAATCACCTGTATGCCATCTATCCCTTTGATAGATTCAAAGCTGTTGCCGTTGGGGCGACCGGGTCTATTCTCTCGACAACGGACCGCGGGGCGAATTGGTCTGTGCTCCCCTACGCAGGAGAATCGCAAGCGACACTCCGAGCCATTAGTGTTATTTCTCCCTCTATAATTTGGGCGGCGGGTGATTCTGGTGCCATCCTGAACACAACCGATGGTGGTGTTAAGTGGACTCGCCGCAATCTGAATAAGAAGGCATTCAACGCGATCCAGTTTGTGTCCGCATCAACAGGTTTTCTTGCGGGTGATAATGGGACAATCTTCAGAACAACAAATGGCGGTACTTCGTGGAGCGAACTATTCAGCAACACGACAAAGAAATTGCGAGCCCTCCATTTCATCTCCCCGACCACGGGGTGGGTAGCAGGCGACAGCGGTGTCGTCCGCAGCACCGTTGATGGGGGTGTCACGTGGAACGGTCTCCCCAGTGGGACAGGGAAGAACCTGTACACTGTGTATTTTTCTTCCGATATGACCGGATGGGTTGCAGGCGATAACGGTACAATACGTGTTACTACAGATGGCGGTGCGAACTGGTCTCAACTCGCGAGCCGGACACCTGATCGCATCTGGAAACTGAAATTCGCTTCTCCCACTCGCGCCTACGGCATTGCTGGCTTCGGCAGTGCAACCCTCATTCAAAGTACTGATGGGGGGTTCTCGTGGACTAGAAGCACGAAGATCGATAGCGTGAACACATTATATGACATGTCCTTTTCCGACTCCACTAACGGGTGGGCAGTTGGCAGCAGTGGCGAGATCAAGGTTACGGGAAATGGCGGTGCGACATGGACGAGTTTGAGCCGCGGCAGTGTCGAGGAACTCTTTGCCTCTTCGTTTCCCACCGCGAACGATGGGTGGTGCGTCGGTCAGGCAGGTGTCATTCTCAAGACCTCAAACGGTGGAGCGAGTTGGACAACGCAAAATAGTGGAACCGCCAACTTCCTGTATGGCGTCCGGTTCAACGATGCTACCAACGGATGGGTGGTTGGAGATGCCGGGACGATCCTGCAGACGAATGATGGTGGAACAACCTGGAACTCGCGCTCAAGCGGCACCTTGCTGCCTCTTGCTGCGGTGACCTTTGTCGATAACTCTTATGGGTGGGCGACAGGAAGCGGCGGCATCGTTGTGAAAACGACCGATGGCGGCTTCTCGTGGACGCCGACGAATATGCTGGGAAACTATGTATCGCTCATTTCGATCGCTTTCGTTAATCGGGATACAGGCCTCATTACTGCCGATTCAATTGGTGTCGGAAAGATCTTCAAGTCCACAGATGGAGGAACAACATGGTCCTCACAGCTCACGCCCGACCAATTATCGCCCGGACTGCACGCCGTGTTCGTTCGTCCTTCCGGGAACACGTGGGTCGTAGGGCAGAGCGGTATTATCTGGAAGTCTACTGACTTTGGCGACACGTGGTTCCGACAGGGGAGCCCGCTGCGTTCAAGCGCGAACAGTGTGTATTTTTCTTCTGATACGATCGGATGGATCGCGAGCGCCAACGGCACAATTCTCAAGACGACGAATGGTGGGGAAGATTGGCTGTTCCTCCGGTCTGGGACGAGCAATTTTCTTCATGCGATTCAATTTATTGATGATTCAACGGGGTGGGCAGTCGGTTCCAGCGGAACCATCATTAAGACGGTCGATGGTGGCGGATCGACCCCAACGCCGGAGCCACCGAAGCCGCCAAGTGTAAACAAGGATTCGAAGGTTGGTCAGAATATACCGAACCCCTTCGTTCCGTCACGAAACTCGGATACGTTCATTCCGTTCCGGCTTGAAGGGAGATCCGACGTCGTTATCAAGATCTATAATAGTATAGGGATGCTTGTTCGCCAAATCGACGCGGGCGTATTCGACCGGGGAATCCACGACTGGACAATGATTTTATTGAGGTAATTCTTTGTCCCCGAAGCTTAGAAAATTCTGATACGGTAGGAGCTTACGGACATCGTTCGTGCGCACGAACAAACCCACACTGATCAGATAACTGTTGGGGACTGTAGGGAACGCAAGCGGATCGAACCTGCGTAGAACATTTCAATTCACTGATCAAATAATAATGAAGAGAGAACTCATAATTCACTGTTTCTAAACTTTACTGGGAGGTACAATCGTCATGAAAGCCATTGGGTATGTTGCTTTCGCCTTATTTCTTCTTGTGGTCTTGTTCGAATCAGGGAGGGCGCAAATAACGTTTTTTTCTGAAAACTTTGGAACTGGTGCAGGCACATCGACTTCTATGCTCACGGAAATTCCTGTTGGATGGACAAAAAATCCAAGCGGTCTAAATGCCACGACCGGAGGTGGACCTTGGGGACTGCTTGAAAACTCGGCAAGCTCAGGATATCCTGGTGTGTCCGGTGGTAACAACTGCTATGCAGAAAACAGACAAACGACCGGTTCGTGGGTGAAAACTCCGGCGATCAATGGGTCGAGTTATACAAATGATACGCTAAAGTTTGGTGTACGATTCTCGGGCACGAGTAGTAATCCCATAACGCTGACGGTGGAATACTCGACAGATAACTCAACCTTCACCCTTCTCAGTGGTGGAACGCTCAACCATCCCGGCAACAGCAACTGGGCGTTGAAAGTGTTTCCGTTGCCGCCCGCAGTCGATGGCGCTCACTCGGTCTATATTCGCTGGACAGCAACGGGTTCTGGTTCTTCGAGTTCTTCAAATATCCGCATCGACGATGTTCAGCTTCTCGGATTTGCGACCATCCTGAACGATGGCGATGGATCAGCATCGCTGGCAAACAACACAGTGGGTACGCTGAATGGCAGCACGATCTTTAATCGCACGACTCCGGGGCAGTCGGTGACGGTTACAGTGAGTGGAACTCCCGCTGGTCTTCTCGACCAGGTCCGTCTGATTGTGCCCTCATCCTTTACGGGATTTTCCGGCGGTAACGTTTCTCTTGGCGGTGCATTTGCAGGGAAGAGCACGAGTATCGGCGCGAACTCCGTCACTGTCCTCAACGCTGGACTGACAGATACCGCCGCAGGCACGATCCGCATCGTTAACCTTACGTCGCCCAACCCGAATACCGCGGGTGCAAGCGGCAACGACACATGGTTCGTGGCTACGGCCAAATCGGGTGGCACGTTGACCAATATTGTTTCATCTCCCGTCTCTTACACAATCATCCCCGTTCAAAACTTGCGTACAGGTGGCACGGATGGTTTTGGAAACAGTGATGCTAATGGGACGACACCGGTGTTGCTTAGCACCACTGTTGCGGTGCAAGGTGTTATCACAATTCCCAATCGTGTTCTCGCGGAGACAACATCCACCGATATCGTGATTCAAGATGGTGCGTATGGTGTTGTCGTCTACAAGGGAGGCGCGGACAGTCATCTCTCACTCTTGCAAGGAAATACAATCATCGTTAAAGGTAATGTGGCTGCCTTCCACGGCAACACTGAGCTCCATCCTGCTTCCGTCAGCGCGCCAGATGTCTTTAATCTTGGGGGATCAACGACGATCACTCCCGCAGTCTTAGGCGGTGCTGTTAACGTCACGGAAGTAAACGAAGGAAAGCTTGTGAAGCTGAACACTGTGAATTGGGATTCTGTAAGCCAAACCTTTTCCCCCTCCTCCAACACCAGGGGAGTGAACAATTTCCTGACGGGGGTAGACTCCGGTACCATCTATCTCAATTCCGTTAACAACGCGGTAGGAAACACGATTCCACCGTCATCACCGGTCACCGGCATTGTGTATCACCGAGACGACTACACCGGTGCCGGCCAGAAAATGTATAAGATTGCTCCACGCAATCAAATAGATCTCGGCTTCTCGCCCGCCGATGGAACAGGGACAGCGACCATCAGTCCGATCGCTCGTCTCGTCAATGTGAATGCGGTCGCAGAAACGGTGATTGTCACTGGCGATGGAACGAACACACTCGGCGGCGTGAGTGTCTCCATTCCCTCGACTTGGGTGTGGACGAATACTGCATCGCGGTCGTTGTCCGGCTCCGGATTCAGTGGGTCGACATCCTCGGTTTCAGGTGACGGATCTGCCGGCAATCCGTATGTCATTGCAGTGACCAATGCAAATGTCACGAACGCAAATACCGGAAAGATCGTCATCTCCAGTCTCAACACACCGAGCGCTGGTGGCTCGACAACGTTTCTTGTGAAAACGCGAGGCACAACGGGGACCCTCTCGGCAATTGCTTCGTCTCCGACAGTCGTTATTACAACATCGGGCTTTGAAGCTATTGCAACGGGCAATTGGAGCAACCCCGGCGTGTGGTCGGGTGGTGTTGTGCCCGGACCCCTCGACGACGCGACCATGTCGATCCTCGGGGTCGTCGTCACGGTCGATATCCCGAATGCATTATGCCACAACCTGACAATGACAGGAAGTGGGTCGGCGTCAAATTCAGGACCGGTTCTCCAATTTGCTTCCGCAGGTTCTCCACATCTGACAATCAATGGCGACCTCTCAATTACTGGTGGATCGGGAGGTGGCAGTGGCGACCACGGCGGTCGGTCACAGCTCACGTCCAATGGAAATGCTTCCGCGACGCTCATCATCAAACACAACGTCGTGACGACATCGAGCAATTCAACGTCGAGTGGCAGTGCCGGATTGAACATGAACGAAGGCATCGTGAAGCTTCTCGGTTCGACAACCGATTCGCTGAAGAACGGCGCGGGATTCCGGATGGGGAATCTCGAAATCGGCGACGGGTCATCGGCAAAGACGCTTGTCTGGGCTCCAACCAAAGTTGCGACGATGACCGCCCGAAGCATCGCAATCAAGAAGGGGGCGAAATTCTATATCGGTGCCGCGAACGACTCAACAGCAAACGACATCGGTAATGCATCTTCCAGCGGCGTTCCAACCTTAACCGGAGGAATTACGATCGACAGCGGCGCCGCAATGATCGTTCAGGATTTTACGGGCGGCGTGAACAACGCGGCAATCAATCTCGATGGAGGGGGCATCACCAACAATGGCACGCTGGATTTGACTGTCGCGGTGCCTGGTCCGAAGTCCCCCAAGTCCAACGCGAGAATTCCTTCCAACATCCTCAACGCGTGTAACTACACGTTGTACGTCGGTGGCTTGTCGGCAGGTCTATCATCGGCAACGCAGGTGATCAGCGGAACACATGTCGGACAATATGCCAACGTCATTGTAGGTTCAAACGATACACTTATCCTGCAACAGGACATGAGCATTCCATCCTTCTATTCGATGACGCTGAAGGGAACACTCATTGAAACGCCAGGCAACACCGTGATAGGTGCAGTGGTCGCCGTGAGGAAGGTCGCTTCGTCAACGGATGAGTCGTTCGGCGGAATCGGCACGACGATCAACGCGGCAGGCTCATCGCCCGACACGACAACCGTAACACGCGTCACCGGTGTTGCGCAGACCGGTGGCAGCAATTCCTCGATTGAACGATACTTTGATATCGAGCCGAAAGTGAACACAGGCTTGAACGCGACGTTCGATTTCTCTTACGACGCCAGTGAGCTGAACGGTCACAATCCCTCCACACTTCAGCTATGGCGATCGACCGATGGCGGAACGACGTGGACGCCGCAATCCAGCGTGGCGGATTCCGGACTCCATCGGGTCCATGCTTCCGGCATCAACGCATTTTCACGATGGACCGCATCCGACGCTTCGCGTCCACTTGGCATCAGTGGTACGGAAGTAACGGTCATGGCAAGCTGGAACATGCTCTCTGTGCCGGTGACGGTTACAGATTATCGCAAGACGAGTATCTTCCCCACAGCGGTGTCGAACGCGTTCGCGTATGCCGACGGGTATGTTATCGAGGATACGTTGAAGAACACTATCGGGTACTGGCTGAAATTTTCCGCGGCGGAGACATTGGCAATTGAAGGTGCGGAACGATCTCTCGACTCGATCGACGTTGCGACCGGATGGAATATGATCGGCACGATCAGCGATACGGTGGCAACCGGCTCCATCATCCAGATTCCACCCGGCATTGTCACATCAAACTATTTTGGATTTAAGGAAACTGGTTACTTTATTACGACAACTCTTGTTCCGGGGTACTCGTATTGGGTGAAAACGAACGCCCCGGGAAAACTGGTCCTGCATGTTCCGGGTGCGGTTCCAAAAATCATGATGAGGAAGTGAGAACAGACGACGTGATGGTTCGTTGGTTAGATAAGGAGTGGAGAATCATGAACAGACATACCCTGATGTTGACGATCGCCATTCTGTGGTTCTTCGTTATCGCGAACGTCCCCCTGTATGCCACACATTGTCAAATCCATGGCAGTGTGAACAGAGGCTCACAATCAGGACCGGGACTCGCAGGATGGAAGATTGTCAAAACGCCGGTGGAGGGGTTCGGAATGGATACCGTGACAACCGATGTGTCGGGAAACTTTCAGTTCACCCTTTTGCCGGGGAATGTTACCTATAGGATCCATCCCATCGTTCCGATTGGGTGGTTTCCGCTTGATGCCATCGCCGGGGTCAATACAGTGAATGGCGACTCCGGCGAAGTAAGTACTTCGACGAAGATCGACGAGATGACACTGGATGTCTTCGTCAAGAACGGGACGGTAAATTCCAACAATCAATTCATCGTTGCAACATCCACCGACACAACAAAGTATCGCACGGCAAGGTATCTCGATTGGGCAAGCACGTACGGTGGCGGGTTCCAGGTGCGAAAGGCAGTCAAGTGTAAATTCGATGAAGCGGAGCTGAAGCTCAACCTCGTCGTCCCACGGGGGCTCGAGCCGCTTTCGAAGCTCGAGTTGAAATTCAATGTTGGTCCGAATTTTCTTTTGGCACTATGGTCGCATGCAAAAGGAAACAAGGTGCCGCTCTGTTACGCCAGTGCAACGAACCCGGATGCGGTGAAGTTCAAGCTCTGGGCGATCGATCTCAACTGTCCACAAACCAGCAATCCACCATCGGCCGATGACACCGTGCAGTTCGATTTCCATGGTCTGCAAGGCAAGCTCCGGACTGTCGAATATCGCTGGACGAGCAAGGTTCCTGGCTCCAGTCTCGTGCTGAAAGGAATCTTGCCCGGTAAGCCGGTCCTTCCGGGTGACACGCTGAAGCAAGTGCTTGGCTTACCGATGCCGAACCTCAACAACGTCGGCGAAGGGATTTTTGGCGGCATCATGCAAACACCGGTGGTCATCACCGTAGGGTCGACGAATGATCCAAAGGGCGCTCATACCGTCTACCATACAAAGTATAAGGACGTGTTGAAATCGTTTTTCACTTCGCGAAAGAATAATGATATATACCATTCGCTGGTTCCTCGTTGTCTGAATACATTTGACGCTAATGGAAAGCAAATCTCGAAACGACAGAAGAGCCTGCCACCGAAGAAACATAACAATGTCTTATTTGCCGAACAGCTCACGCTCAAACTCAATGTTGCGGCAAGTGATTCCGGAATCTTCCCACAAGGGTTGGGTAATTTGATCTACGATAATCATCAGGTCGACCCGAGCCCGTTCGATGCAAAGACCGTTCGCGAGATTATTGCTCAAGTCGACAGCTTCTTAGGCTGCAATCAAGTATCAAAAGGAATGGATTCGTCGAAGTATCTTACGGTTGTTCAGAACATCAACAATGCGTTCTCCGGTCCGTTGGATACGATCAGTTGGAGTTGTGGAAAGGTGGTCTGCACCGGTGTGAAGCCGCTGAAGGATGTTCCGTACCTCCATGCGAATCCGTCTGTAGCTCAGAGGGTCGACATCTCTCGAGATGCGTTGGTGCTGCTTGATGAGCCGATGGAATTCAGGCTCAGCCAGAATTACCCCAATCCATTCAATCCGACAACGACGATCGAGTTTATTCTTCCCACTCCTGCTGTTGTTACGCTGAAGGTGTACAACACGCTCGGTCAAGAGATGGCAACGCTGCTCGATCATGAATCGATGGACGATGGTGAACAGGCTGCTGAGTTCAATGCAAACACCCTCCCATCGGGTGTATACTTCTACCGCCTCGAGGTGCAAGCCATTGCGGACGAAGAAACAGGTGCTCAGGGTCAACTGTTCACCAGTGTCAGGAAGATGCTATTGATAAAGTAAGGTTGTACCCTCCCGGGCTCTACGAGCAATGATGCGGGGGTAGAGCTTGGGAACATAGGTAAGTCTGATCTCCGGGGGTCGGTAGTTCATTGTACATATAAGGATTGTTATGAGAATCCATGAAAGACTTGGGAGGTCTTTTCTAAGGTATGCCATTCCTTTGTTTGTCCTGTGGTCACCATTGCTGCACGCGCAGCAGATGATCATCAATGAACTCTACAACTCCAGCGGCAACGACGAATGGGTCGAACTTCTTGTTGTTCAAGACAGTTTGGATATCCGTAATTGGGACCTTCGGGATTATAGTTCTGGAGGTGCCGCACAATCTCCGTTGACGTTCACGTCTAATAGTCTCTGGAGTCTTCTCCGGAAAGGGACCATCATCGTCGTTGGTACGTCGTCAACAACATTCACTGAAGACACCGATCCGTCCGACTATATACTCATTATCAAATCGAGCAACAGTACTTATTTTACTGCTACCGGTACTTTTTTGTTTGCCGGAAGTAGCGATGCTATTCAGATACGAGATGCATCGGACACTCATGTCTTCGGCGTCTCGTGGGGAACCAACAATGTGGGCTCTCTTCCCGCACCGAAAGTTCATTTCAGCGGGACGATGAGCAGCGGTAACACCATTTACTTTAATGAAGATACTACACCCGAACTGACGTCGACAGCCAACTGGACGTTTAATACTGCGACGCAGACTCCCGGTGCTGGTAACACAGCAACGAACCTTGCCTGGATCAGCGCTCTTCGCGCGCGTGCCGATGGGAACGGCACGGCAACAGTCGATCCCGATACGATGAAGCATGGGACAACATCCACCATTACGGTCACGTATCATCGCGATCCTGCATACACCAACACTGACATGCGTGTCATCCTGCCGTCGAACTTCGGCTGGTCGCATGATGCCGCGGACGTCAGCTTCACGAACATGACAGCAACGAAATCGGTCAGTGGCGATACGATTTACTTCAATACGCTCACGATGAGCGCCGACTCGACAGTGATTGCTATTCTGAACGTCACCGCTCCGGACAGCACGGCATTCTATCCTATCAACGTTCAAACGAAAGCGCAAACAGATTACGCCGACGTGGCGCCATTACCGAAGATGGTGGTCTTCGGTTTGCCTCAGCCGATCTCCGAAGTGAAGGGGAATGATGCCAACGGCTTTCCGCTCAGATTTGGACAGCTTGCGACGATCCAAGGCGTTGTTACGGTGGCAAATCAGTTCGGTGGTCCATCGTATGTGCAGGATAACACCGGTGGAATGGGGATTTTCGGATCCGCGCTATCGGGTGTTGTGAACATCGGGGATGAGGTGGTCGTGTCGGGGAAGGTCGATCCATTCAATGGATTGTTTGAGATGACATCGCCGCATGTGGATTCGCTTCTTGGTCCGGGCACAAGCCCGTCTCCTGAAGTTGTCACGTGTGCCGACTTGAAGAACGACGGCGCCGGCGGGGTGGAAGTGTATGAAGGAAGACTCGTCAGAGTGAATCTCGTCGCTGTGCGCGACACGTTCAATAATCCGATTACCTCATGGACAGTAACCGGTTCCGGGACGAACTATCGCCTGATCGATGCGTCTGGAAATGTCGACATCCGTGTCGATAACAACGTCGACTTTGCTAATACGCCTGCACCACAGAGTACCTTTGGCATCATTGGGGTTATGAGTCAGTTTAAGTCCACCTCGCCATTCATCGGTGGTTACCAGTTGATGCCGCGGCAGACAACAGACATCCTCAATAAAGGTCCGATTTTTGCCACGCTTCCGGTCGAGAGCAACATCACCTCATCGTCTTTCCGTATCTCGTGGACAACGGTGAACAACGGGACGAGTCGGTTGCGGTATGGTACGACGACAGCGTATGAGCTCGGCGTCATCGAGCCGGATAATACGCTGCGGACGAGTCACGGCATCGACGTCACCGGATTGCAAGCGGCAACAATTTACCATGTCCAGGCATTCTCGGTTTCAGGAGCTGACAGTAGCATAGCGGGTGACCTTGTCGTGAGCACTGCCTCACCCGCAGGTTCCACGGGACAAATGAACGTCTATTTCAACAAGAGCGTCAACACCTCCGTGTCGATGGGGGAGAACGCCCTTGGCAATCAAGATCTCGTATCGCTCATTGTCACACGCATCAACAATGCACACCGCTCCATCGACCTGGCGCTGTACAGTTTGAGTGCAAACGGTCAGGGCGACGTCATCGCCAGTGCGCTCATCTCTGCCAAGGGCCGCGGTGTGAAGGTGCGCGTCATCTGCGAGTATGATAACAGCACAAGCCCGGGAAGCAGTTTCCCGACCTTGGTAAGCAATGGCATCCCGCTCATCACCGATCGCTTTGATCCGGTGTGGTTTGGAGCGGGACTGATGCACAACAAGTTTTTTGTGATCGACTATCGCGGCGGCGCACCGGAAAGCGTCTGGGTGTGGGGCGGATCGTGGAACCCCACCAACCAGGGCACGACACAGGACCGGCAAAACTCCATTGAGATACAAGACGTCTCTCTCGCGGGCGCGTACACGACGGAGTTCAACGAGATGTGGGGGAGCGACACAGATACGCCGAATTCTTCGACGTCACGATTCGGCGGACGGAAAACGGATAACACCCCTCATCACTTTATCATCAATGGCGTTCCGGTCAGCTCATATTTTAGTCCCTCCGATGATGCGACGAGGTACATCCGCGAGACGATAGGTCACGCACAGCATTCTGTGGCTGCCTGTATTCTCACCTTTACGCGCAAAGACATTGCCGACAGTGTCATTGCGAGGAAGACCGCCGGAGATAAGACGCGGGTTCTCATGGATAACAATACTGACTCCGGTAATCAGTACTCGTATCTGCAATCGAACGGGGTGGATGTGCATTTGAAAGGTGGATCGGGATTGCTTCACCACAAATATGTGGTCATCGACGGCGATCAGGTCGCTGGCACGCAATATGCCGAAACGGGTTCTCACAATTGGTCGAACAGCGCAGAGAACTCCAACGATGAAAATACACTCATCGTGCAGAACAGGAGGGTTGCGAATCTCTATCTGCAAGAATTCGCGGCGCGGTATTACGAAGCCGGTGGAACGGATTCCTTGCACATTACCGATTCGCCAATTTATTCCGAGACACCTTCCACGATCGCTTTCGATACTGTCATCATTGGTCAGACCAAGCAGGATAGCTTCACAGTTTCCAATACAGGTACATTATCACTGACGATCTCGAGTGTTACCACATCGAACGCGTACTACAGCGTAAGTCCATCGAGCGCGACGGTTCCCCCCTCGGCGACACAGAAATTTTATGTAACGTTCATACCGACAGTGTTGGGCATTCGATACGGCACGATCACCGTGACGCATGACGCCCCCGGAAGTCCAAATACCGTCTCTCTCTCCGGTATCGGCAAGAAAGTAACTACGGATACGGTGACTTCTCATATCGGCATCATGGATGGATGGAACATGGTTTCGGTGCCGGTGGCGGTGAGCGATAATCGACGCACGACGCTCTTCCCGACGGCAACGTCGATGGCATTTGCATTTGAAACAGGATATGTTCCGCACGATTCTCTGGTGAACGGAAAAGGGTTCTGGGTGAAGTTCTCAGGCGCTCAAACCGATTCACTCACGGGTATTGTCATCACGGCGGAGACTATCCATGTCGCGAGCCAGTGGAATATGATCGGCTCGATCAGCAACCCCCTGGCAAAGACTTCGATTGTTCAGAATCCACCAAGCATCGTGACCTCGAACTACATCGGGTTCAACGGTGCGTATTTCCCCACCGACACGATTAAGCCGGGAAACGCGTACTGGGTGAAGACCAATCAAGCCGGTACACTGATACTTGCGAGCGCATCGCAGCAACCCAAGCCCTCGCGGCCGGCGTCGTTGAAAGGAATGAACAGTCTCGTCTTCTCGGACGCTGAAGGTCACGAACAGACTCTGTACTTCGGAACGGACTCGAAGACCGATCTCCACTCTGGCTTGTTCGAGCTTCCACCGAGCCCGCCTGATGGTGCATTCGATGTTCGGTTCGCGTCAGGGACGAGTCTTGGGTTATTTGCGAACAATTTACAAAATCCTGCACATTTCGCTATCCAGCTCCAAGCGAAAAATACTTCAATAAAACTGCGCTGGAGTATTGACAGTCAGGATGCAAATTCTTATACTTTGAGAGTTGGGACTGAGCGTGAAGCATCTTCAATTCCGTTAACGGGCAAGGGTGAAGCGAGCGTTGGTAAGGGTTCCACGAGTGAACTTGTGCTGATCGTATCGCCCGTAAAGCCATTGCCGAAGGAATACTCGCTCGGTCAGAATTATCCAAATCCATTTAACCCAAGCACGACAATACCGTTTGCGCTCCCTCGCCAAGCGTCGGTGACTCTCACGATCTACAACGTGCTCGGCGAAGTGGTGCAGCGAGTGCTTGACCATCAGCCTCGTGAGGCTGGGTATCACAGCGTGGTTATTGATGCTTCGCATTATTCAGCCGGCGTGTATTTTTACCGACTGGAAACAATGGGCGACGGCGATAGTCATCACGAATTCAACAGTGTTCGAAAACTCTTGTTGCTAAAGTAATGTTGCAGGTGTTCATGTTGTTCTCATTCATCTTTGTCAGGTCTGCATGACGTCATTGGTACCGGGTCATCTTCCATCCGACATACTCGATGTGCCTTTACGCGGCACCATTCCTCATGCAGGACTGACACGTGCATTCGCCATCCGTTGCACTGATCTCCTGAACGCGAAATCGAACTGCTCCCCCATCAAAAAAATCTATCTACTAACCCCCACTAATCTATAGAGACAGATTATGAAACATACTTCAACTCTCTTCATGGCAGTCGCCGCTATCCTGATGATCCTGTCACCGGGCAGTAGTACAGCACAGGTACCCGCGAACGATGAGTGTAGCGGTGCGACGGTTATCTCATCACTTCCCTTCACAGTGTCCCAGAATACTCGGCTCGCAACGCCAAATCCTTCTGATCCCGCGTTAGCTTGTGCGAATGGAGGAGGGGGGAAAACCGTGTGGTTCCAATATACTGCCGACTCGACGCGGTATGTCACGTTCTCTACATCTGGTAGCGAACCGCAAGATTACGATATCGCAATGGGTCTGTATCATGGCTCTTGTGGTAGCCTCATCCTTGACTCGTGCAATGATGATATCATTCCGGGTGTTGTTCGCCAATCGGAGATTCGATGGCTCGTGCAGGCGGGAACGACCTACACTATTCAAATTGCGGAGTGGAACGGTGGTGGACCGTCGGGCGGTGTGCCGACCGGTGGAGATCTTTTTTTCAGAGTTTGTTCAGACTCTTGCCCCCAGTTGCCTTTCCCGATCGTAAAAGGCCCGAAGAGTGGCTCAGTTGCCAGCGGTGCTCTCGCGAACACCGGACCTGAAGCAGCGATGGTGATGGGTGGAGAGGGTGGTGGAGCGGGGCAGGAAGTCGAAAATGAACCGGATGTTCCGCTCCTCCCGACACCCCCGGATGTCATGAAACCCAAGGGACCTAAGGGATCAAACTTCAAGGAGCTAAAATCAATAGAAGCGACCATGACTCCGCCATCCAAGCCTGTTATCCTAAAGAACTTTCTTGGGTTCACCAGCGGTGATTTTCCCCCCGATCCTACCATGGCTGTAGGTCCCAATCACGTTGTTGCAATTGTCAATCATGCATTTCGGATATGGGATAAAAATGGGACTCTCTTGAAGGACATCGGATCAGATTCCTGGTTCTCTAATGTTGTAGCAAATTATGCAGGTGATCCACAAATCCTCTATGATCAATTCGATCACCGGTGGGTGATGGCGGGCTTAGAGGGAAGCACGCCCAATAAGCTTGTCATCTCCGTCTCAGACGATGACAATCCGATCGGTGCATGGTATAACTATGCTCTTCCGGAAGGACTCGGTGATTCAACCACAGGCGCGTTTGCTGATTATCCACAGATGGGCTTTGACGAGCAAGCAGTGTATATCACAACTCGAGAATTCGGTACGGGATTCTTTTACTCGAGGGTTCGCATCATCCCGAAAACGGAATTGTACGCGAATACCGGTGGTCCTGTATCGTGGACAGACTTCTGGGACTTCAGGGAGCCTGATCATCCCTCCGTGCGGCTGGATGGCATACGACCGTCGGTCATTTTTACACCCGTCGGTGTCCACTTTTTGGTGAATGCATCTCCATACGTCTCAGGCACATTTTTCACCGTGTGGACTATTCACGATCCTATCGGCACTCCGTCGATTACTGGCGCCAACATCCCTGTTGTAGCATATAATTCCGCGCCAAATCCAGGGCAACCGGGCGGTGGTAATCCCTTCGAAGGAGGCGGGAGTGCTGTGAGGCATAAAACGGTGTATCGGGACAGCTCTCTATGGGTGGTTCACTCGGTAGCCAGTGGTCCCGGAGATGCCTATTCTGCTCTCCACTATGTCAGATTGAATCCATTCACAAATACCAATCTCGAAGACGTCGCTGCAGGAATAGATGGTTACTGGCATTTCTATCCCGCGCTCATGGTCGATGCAGAGAAGAATTTCATCGTCACGTTTTCACGATCAGGCACGACTGAGTATGCAGGTGCGTATGTTGCTGGCCATCGAAACAGTGATCCACCGGGGATCTCATCGAGCGTCGCACTGAAGCTCGGGTTGGGTCACTATGATCCTGTAGCGCCGGGTCAGCGCAACCGTTGGGGTGACTATATGGGCGTAGGACTCGATCCGGTCGATACAACCGCCATCTGGGTCCATACCGAGTATACGTCGGGCACTAACGACTATCATACATGGGTCGGCAAAGCCAAGATGGCACCTGTTCCTGGTAAGTTCTTGTTCGTGGAGCCGCCAGAGATGAATTTCAGTCCACACGAAGTTGGCACTGTGAGCGAAACGCTCGCTGTTTCACTCTCGAATTATGGCCTGGACACGTTGACGATGTCAGCGATAATACTGCCTGATACAAATTTCATGCTTGTTAATCCGCCGACGTTGCCTTTCTCGCTGGCGTCGTTCGAGACTACATCGGTGAGAGCGGTCTTCACACCGAAAACGACTGGCATCCTTACAGGATCGATTAACATCAGTACGAATGATACGAGTAATCCGGTCACCTCGATAAGCGTTAGAGGGAGTGGCTTCTCGATAACCCAAGCGCAAGGTGGATTAATGTACGCGACGAGCGGAACCCCCGACGCAAAGCTCTTAACCGTGAATACAACGACCGGAGCAGCGAGTAACATTGGTTCTTCCGGGTATGAACAGATCGTCAGCGCGAGGGTCCATCCGACAACTCACGAATTGATTGGAATCGCAGCAGTGGGCGCGAACAATATTTTAGTGCGTATCAATAGTGCCGGAGGAGATGCCCATCCGGTCTCCACCATTCCAATTTCGTTGCTCAAGGGCATGGCATTTAGAGGTGATACGTTATACATGGCTCGACTTACGGGAACCCTTTATCGCGTGAATATCGCTACCGGTGTAGCGACGCAGGTAGCATCAACCGGACTGAATATCGCGGGAATTGATTTCAATCCCATCACCGGTGAGCTTTGGGCATCGGTTCGACCGTCGGGAAACTCAAACCTTGATCGTATCTACAAGATCAGTCTTCCCTCTGGCACTCCAACGCTTGTCGGCACAACCGGTTTCGGAGTTACGACTACGGATATTATCTTCGATGCCAACGGAGTCCTCTTTGGTCTAATCGGTTCAGGACCTAATCCGAATAAGCTTATCACTATTGATACCGCATATGGAACCGGCACGATCGTTGGACCGATGGGGATGTCAGGCGTTCAGGCGCTGGCGCTCCGTCAGGGCACAACCTTCCCGGCATTTACGTATCAATTCACCAGTGATTGGAATATGTTATCCATTCCACTGATCATGGCTCAAAAAACAAAGACCGGCCTTTTCCCCAACGCGGCATCGAATGCGTTTATCTATCAAGGAGGGTATGCCACGCGAGATACGCTTGATAACGGCGCAGGGTTCTGGTTGAAGTTTAATAGCTCGACGGGACGTGTTCTCAGTGGTTCGCCAAATACAAATGATACCATTCCAGTCACGGTAGCATGGAATTTGATTGGTTCACTTTCCGTACCGCTTCCGGTCGGGCTCGTGACGTCCGTACCTCCCGGCATTATGGTATCAAACTTCTTCGGTTATGAAGGTGGTGGATACGTTGCGAAAGATTCAATCCTCCCGGGAAGTGCGTATTGGATCAGGGTGAACGCTAATGGACAGCTCGCACTTGTCTCATCACAGTCGGTTCCGAAGGATGCGGTTGCAGAAAGCGACGTCCGTGCATTAAGTACTTTGAATTCTCTCACGGTTCGCAACAACCGCGGAAATTCTCAAACCCTCTACTTCGGAAAGAATCCAGAGAGGCCTCTCGATCTGCAGCGGTTCGTTATGCCGCCACTGCCGCCCGAAGGTGGTTTTGATGTTCGCTTCGGATCTCAGAGGATGGTGGAAACGCATCCTGCCGCGCTTTCGGAAGCTGTTGAGTATCCGTTGATGATTCACTCGTCGGATAATCCGCTTACTCTTTCCTGGCACGTTGGTGACGGATCCGGGGTGAAGTATACGTTGGTGCTTGTCAACAAGAGATCTTCAAAGGCGGATGTTCATATTCTGAAGGGAGATGGATCGATAACAGTTAATGCTGTCGATCTCTCTACGGCACGACTAAGAGTGGAACAAAACCTTCTTCCGACACAATATGTGTTGCATCAGAATTATCCGAATCCATTCAATCCAACAACAAGAATCCGCTACGAGTTACCGAATGACGAGCTCGTGACTCTTGTGGTATATGATATCTTGGGAAAAGAGGTGGCAACGCTGGTGAGCGGTAAGCAGACTGCTGGCTTCTACGAAATTCCTTTCTCGGGCGATCAGGTCGCAAGTGGAATTTACTTCTACCGATTGACGGCGGGTAAGTTTACGAGTGTACAGAAAATGATTCTTCTGAAATAATGGGGGAGAGGTTCTTCAAATATGTCGCTATCGGGATATCGATGTTCGCGCTGAGTAGTGGAATCGTCGTCGCTCAATCATGGGTTCACAAACTCGGCGGGAGCGGTTTGGGAAACCCGCTCACCTATAATCCGGTCAATACGGATATATTATATGGATCGAACTTTGGCGCTCAGGTGTACGTGAGTCGTAACCGGGGATACTCATGGGCGGCATTCGGTAATGTCATTCCCGGTGGTGGTGTCATCAAATCCATCTCCGTCAACCCCTTAGATACACTGCAAATTCTCTGCGGTGTCGAGGGGGGTGCACTCGACCGGATTATGAAAACTACCAACGGAGGTTCCACCTGGTCTCAGAAATGGGCTGGCGAGTTTTCCTATTTTGGTAAGCCTGTGGAGTTCAAGCCGATCCATCCTGATACGGTCTACACGATGGGTAACGATACAGTCTATCGGAGTATCGATTTTGGTTCGACATGGAATGTTGTCTCGGTCGTCACTGGATTCAATGCGTGGTGTGATGCGGAGATCCGACCGGACAGTGCGAACATTATCTATATTGGTGACTTCTCTTCAGGGATCTGGAAGACAACCGACTATGGTGTAAACTGGAAGAAGGTTTACACGACCGCCGGTGATGGTGAAATACCAAGCATTGCTATTGATCCCTTCAATCCCCGCGTAGCGTATGCTACAAAGTATAGCGGTGGAGGAGGTGTTTTGAGAACAACGAACTGGGGCGAATCATGGAGCTGCATATCCACCCCTATCAAGGTTACGTGTACCGACCCGTTCGGAGGCAACGGTTGGTGGATTACGTGCTCGAAGACGACCCCCGGGTACGTCTACTTCGGAACGTATGGCGCAAATCCGAGCGGCATCTTTCTCTCGCGCGATTCAGGAGCCACCTGGACAAACATGAACGCATCACTATCGTCTCCGATCAACTATGGTTTGATGGTGCTTGATACGCTCACTGTTATTGCGCTGCAAGATGATGGAATCTACAAGCTTCAATATCCGACGGCAATTCACATTAGTTCTCCCAACGGGGGTGAGTACTGGAATGAATCCTCCGTCCACAACATCACGTGGACGGCGGAAGGAATTTATTATGTGAAGCTTGAGTTCTCCGCAAATGGAGGATCGAGCTGGACGACAATTGCCGATAGTGTCCCCGCCGGACAGCCATTCTATAGTTGGACGGTTCCCTTTCAGCTCTCAGATTCGTGCAGGATAAGAATATCGGATGCTCTCTTCACAACCACTGCAGATACCAGTGACTCCAATTTTGTTATCTACCACACTCCGATACATTTGGTTTCACCGAATGGGAGCGAAGAGTGGGATGTTGGTTCACTACATACAATCTCATGGACGGTGGCGCCTGTTCTTCCGACAGTGGACATCTACTCATCGACGGACAGTGGAGCGACATGGGATTTCATCGCAACCCGTGCCGCATCTGCAGACTCGCTCTCATGGACAGTTCCGAACTCACCATCGAGCCAGTGCTTGATTCGGATCAGCGATAAGAACGACTCGACCGCGACGGATGTAAGCGATAGCGTCTTCACGATTAGTGTGCAGAATACGTTCAGCGCTTATCTCCACATAAGAGACCAGGGAATGATCCAGGATTCCATGAAGTTTGGCACTCTGGCGGGCGCGACGGATGGCATTGATACGTCACTTGGTGAGGCAGAGCTTCCTCCCAAGCCTTCTCCGGGAACCTACGATATTCGGTGGAGGATCCCGGCCACAAACGGGACCAAGAAAGATTTCCGCGATACACTCGGAGGCGCCAATGATCAGCATCTGTTTGTCGGCGAGTTTCAGCCGGGTGCTGGCGGCTATCCTTGCTTGCTCACGTGGAATCCCGACAGTCTCAAGACTCAATATTTCATTCTGCGCGATGCGGAGACCCACGGCAGCATCTACAATCTCGAAATGCGTAGGCATGACACACTCACGGTTGCAGACTCAGTCGTTCATGCAGTTGAAATTCTTGAATGCAGACCGATCACAATTGAATTCTCGGCACCGGATGGATGGAATCTCATTTCTATCCCTGTGCTTGTTGGTGATTCCAGAAAAACTTCCATATTGCCGTATTACCTCTCGAACTGTTTTCGGTATCAAGCAGGATATATACTAACAGACGATCTGACGCATGGAGACGGATTTTGGGTCAAGACCGGTCAATTGTCGTTTACAGGTTGCCGACTCACTGTTGACACTGTGTCCGTTGCTGCGGGGTGGAATCTGATAGGTTCACTCTCCACAGCAATTCCAACGTCGACCGTGACATCGATACCGGACAGTTTGGTTGCCTCCATGTACTTCGGTTTTGGCTCGACAGGTTATACTCCGACGACAACGTTATACCCAGGTTATGGATACTGGGTAAAAATGCGCGGAGCCGGAAAATTAGTCTTAACAACTTCACCTTCGGCAATGGCGAAGCAGGTGCAAAACAATGATGGAGTTAAAGATCTTCACTTCATTACGGTTGCTGATGGTGCCGGTCATGCGCAAGCACTGTACTTTGGCGAAGGTGACCCACAGCGGTATGGTGAATTGAATGAAATGCCTCCCGCTCCACCGGTAGGCGCGGTGGAAGCGCAATTTGCTCCACGGGGATTGCTGCGGGTTCATTCCAAAACGGTTGAAAGGATGCTGGAATACCCACTCTTGATTTCCTCACCCTCAGATAAATTATTTTTTTCATGGCAGGTAGAAAATGAGGAAAATTTCACTTATATTCTGGTTGAGAGGATTGGCACGCAAAGCATCGCCGAAACTCGATTGATCAACGTGGGTAGTATTGTTGTTCACAATAACACCCAATCTACATTTACAATAAAAGTCCAACACTCTGTTGAAAGCGCTGAAGCCCCACAGGAGTATTCGTTGGGACAAGTGTATCCGAATCCATTTAACCCAACAACGCACTTCCGGTTTTCGGTGCCTTTCAGTGCACATGTTCTGATCCGGGTCTACAATGTCTTGGGAGAGGAAATTTCAACTCTCGTGGACGAGTTGTATGCACGTGGTGCTTACAACGTCGAGTGGAACGGATTGCGTACGAATGGAAGTGCGGTGAGCAGTGGCGTGTACTACCTGAAGATGATCGCCCATTCGCCTTATAGCAGCGATCGAAGTCTCAAGATGGACTATTCGAGTTCAAGGAAAATTATTTTCATGAAATAGCGCGTCGTTGAAACGCGAGTGATGCGATCGCGTTTGGTTGTCATAATCAATATCCCTTTTCTCAGGACAGGATGCAGACCATAACATGATTCTTGTGAGAAAATTTTGTATAGCACTATTGCTCGCGTGTTCTTGTATCTACGAAGCGGCGCGTGCGGATTGGCCCTGTCGGTCGGACACAACTGTTCCCATTGTCACGGCAGCCGGAAATCAGTGGAATGTTCACCTCGTGAGCGATCGTAAGAATGGTGCGATTCTTGTTTGGCAGGATCGACGTGATGGCACGACGGATAAGTTGTTTGTTCAGAGAGTTGGTCCAGCGGGACGCATGGTATGGCAGGATGGAGGGGTACAGATTGCAACGAGCGCGGGGTACCAGTATTATCCGCAGATCATTGCAGATGACTTGGGAGGAGCGTTCATTGTCTGGCAGGACAACCGGTATGGTGTTGATTACGATATTTTTATCCAGCGCATCAACTCCGACGGCATACCATGGTGGACCCCGAACGGTACATTGGTATGTAATGCAACAGGACATCAGTATAATCCACGGCTTGTCACTGACGGATCGGGCGGTGTTATTGTCACCTGGCAAGATCGGCGCAATGGGCAGTTCGATATTTATGCTCAACGCTTCAATGCGATCGGCAGTGCACTCTGGTCGACGAATGGTCAAGTCGTATGTTCCGCTGTCAGCGATCAGCTTGAACCCAAACTGATTTCAGACGGAAAAGGGGGTGCAATTATCGCGTGGACTGATTATCGGTTAGGTTCCGGCACAACAGACGTGTACTCTCAACGGATTCTTGCCAATGGGCAGCCTGCTTGGCAACCAGACGGCGTCTCCATCTGCAACGCGGTGAATGCCCAGTGGAACCCCCAGCTCGTGGATGACGGATCTGGCGGCGCGATCATCACCTGGCAAGACCGGCGCAATGGTCAAACTGATAATATCTACGCTCAGAGAGTTGATGCCAACGGCATCGTGAAGTGGGCGCAAAATGGCGTCCAACTCGTGACCGCCTCAGGAATCCAGTATTACCCACAAATTGCAAAGGACGGTAGTGGCGGTGCAGTTGTCGTTTGGCAAGACAATCGCGGAATAGATTACGATATCTTCTCTCAAAGGGTGAATGCTGGCGGACAGACGTTATGGGCGGCTGGAGGAGTGGCAGTGTGTGCAGGTCCCGGGCAGCAATACAACCCACAGGTGGTTATGCAGGGCTCGGATGTTGTCGTTACATGGCAGGACAAACGCACCCCCTCGTACGATATTTATGCGCAGCGTCTGGATCAAGATGGAAGTGCGCTTTGGTCCACAGATGGCGTGCCCATATCGACTGCGCCGATGGATCAGTTCATGCCGCAGCTTGCAAGCGATAGTCTTCATGGAGCGATCATCGCATGGGCAGATTATCATCTCAATTCCGGTTCAACGGACATCTATGCAAGTCGCATCGGCGCCAATGGATTGCTCGGCGGCGGATGTTACCGAACATTTCTTCAGGAGAGTCTCGGCGTAAAGTCCAAAAGATTTAAGAAAGGGTTCAGTACAATCATCGGCATCCCGAACGCCGGAAATGTCCGTGATTCGACGTTCGGTCGCGGTGTTTTTCCTAATGGTATCGTTGTTGGACTTGAACGGCTGGATAGTGCGAAGTATTATGGATGGGAATATTTCACAAAGAGCCTGCATGTAAGAAGAGCGTTACCCCAGTGGAGTACCCCTCGTCCGTTTGATAGAATATTCGATCGTAGTTTCGTAGGCAAACTGAAGAACCCGAGTATCATAAGGTACAATAACCGACTCGCAGGCGAGTTGCTTGCCTTAAAGGTGAATATCGCAGCAAGCGATGCCGGAATTATTCAAGAGGGATTGGGTGACCTCGTGTTTAAGGACACGGCGCTCCAGAGCAATCCGCTCAATTATAAAAAGCTGCGACAGATTACCGGCACCATTGACAGTATACTTACCATATGGCGGTCATACCATGTTAATTACACGAGCCTTGCAAGCTCTCTCAAGAAGATCAATGCTGCCTTCGACGGACCGTTCGATACGGTATCGACAAGTCCATTGCGCATCACGTCGACAAAAGCCTTGTTTTCAATCCCGTATCTTTTACCGAGCATTGATCGACCGACAGCGATCCCCGCATTCGAAGCGAGACCTGTTGATCCGGGCGTGCCTGACGAGTTCACCCTATTCCAGAATTATCCAAATCCCTTCAACCCATTTACGACAATCGAATTTGTGGTGCCTGAACCTTCTGTGGTGACGGTAAGGGTTGTTAACATTCTAGGTCAAGAGGTCAGTACGCCAATTGACCATCTTACAATGGAGGATGGTCATCAGGTAATGGATTTTGATGCTTCAAATCTGTCCTCCGGAGTGTATTTCTATCAACTCATTGCAGAGCCTCTTTCGGGAAACGTGACTATGAGCCAAGTAAAAAAGATGATGGTGTTGAAGTAAGACGGAGTTCATTCATCCTCAATTAAAAAGGATTGCATCATGACACATTCTACAAAATTTTTCGTTCTCGCCCTTGTCGCGATGATATTCACTTCTGAATCCACAGCAGATCTTGCCCGCCAGTGGGTCGCCCGGTTCTCCGGCAGTACCAAGAATGGTAAGAACGGCGCAACGGCGATGGCTGTTGATAATAACGGCAATGTTATCGTTACGGGATGGGTCACGCGATCGACATCAGGAGTTGACATTGCAACAGTGAAGTACTCTTCAGATGGAGAGAAGCTGCACGAGGCATACTATACGGGATCTGGAAACGGCATGGATAAAGCAGTTGCAGTCACTGTCGATACCGGGCGGAATGTGTATGTGACGGGCTACAGTGACGGCGGTGCTTCAGGATTTGACTATGTTACGATCAAGTACGACAGCAATCTGACTCAGGTGTGGGTGAACAGCTACAACGGTCCCGGCAACGGTGAGGATAAACCTTCCGCTATTGCTGTCAATGATTCGTTGAATGTGTATGTGACGGGGTGGAGTATGGGCTCCGGTACGGGATTCGATTATGCCACTCTGAAATATGATTCCGCAGGAAACTTGAAGTGGGAAAAGAGGTACAACGGTCCCGGCAACGGAACGGATAGCGCCCTTGCCATGAGATTGAACGGGACAAGCGATGTGTACGTGTCGGGTGCAAGCTTTGATACTCTTCTTGATTATGCGACGATTAAGTATGACGCTGCCACAGGTGATTCGATTTGGGTTGCACGCTATAATGGACCGGGCAACGGCAATGACATCGCACGCGCGATTGTCTTACGAGGTTCATCAGAGGTGTACGTTACCGGCGGAAGTCAGGATTCGGCAAATGGTTTGCCTGCTGATTACGATTACGCAACAATAAAATATGCTTCCTCTGATGGGGGAGTAGATTGGGTATCGCGTTATAATGGAACAGCGGATGGTGATGATCAAGCGTATGCGATCTCGGTCCAAAGTACAAGCAGAGTGTACGTTACGGGGCGAAGTCTGCAAACAGGAAGCTTCAATGATATCGTCACCGTGCGGTACAATCAGGGAACTGGCGATGAAAGTTGGCTTTCGGCGTACAATGGAACTGCGAATGACGACGACGGTGGCGTAGCGATTAGTGGCGGAAATAACCCGTACGTGATAGGTCCGAGCGCTGGTGCCGGCGTCGGATTGGATTACGCGACAGTTCAGTACAATGGCTCAAACGGCAACGAGAACTTCAGTTTGCGATATAATGGAACTGCGAACGGCGATGACGTTCCGTATGCGATCGTCTCTTCTGGCGGCGCTGTATACGTGACCGGTACAAGCAACAAGACAAAGGGTTCGGAATTCCTGACGATCAAATATGTTGATCCAAATAAGATGAAGTATCGTACGTTTATCCAGGATAGTTTCGCCGTGAAAGCGGCAAACCTGAAAACATCGGCACCACCGAACGGTGGGAACGTTCGCGATGAAGCCATGACCAAAGCCTATCCCAAGATCAAGAAAGGTTTTGCCGGATATCCGGGTGGACTTGTGGTTGGAAACGCGCGTCCCGATAGCGCATCGAGTTACGGTTGGATGCGCTTCGATAAAGGAAAGGGAGTTGCCGGATATGTACCCGATACGGGACCCGCTCGAGGGTTCGACTTTTATGGAACTGATCCATTTGTCGGTGAGAAGAAAAATCCCAAGAGAGATAAGCACGATAATCATCTGGCAGGTGAGTTGATTGCTCTGCGCGTGAACATCGGAGCAAGTGATGCGGAGGTGACTCCTCCCACTCTCGGTGATCTCACCTATGATGACGGTGATACAAGCAACCATTTTAACGGGATGACGCTGAGGGCAATCGCAACACTCGCGGATAATTACCTGACATACTGGAAGAAGTACCCGTCTGTAGATTGGCCCCATCTCGATTCGATCTTTGCGCGGGTGAATCGTGCGTTTACCGGACCACTGGGTGTTGTGAGTAAGCAGCCCCTGGTTGTCACCGGTGCAGTGCTGATCGATAGTATCCCATTCCTTGCGCCTGCGATCGCGCCGCTCGTGGAGCCACTCTCGTTTCCCCCGGGCTCGCTCGATCTTACGCCCGAGCGCTATGCACTCTATCTGAATTACCCGAATCCGTTCAACCCGACAACAACGATCGAGTTCGATCTTTCGGAACAGTCAATTGTATCGTTGAAGGTCTACGACATCCTTGGCAGGGAAGTGGCAACAGTACTCGACAACGAGCAGATGGATGAAGGAAATCAGGAGGTGACATTCGATGCAAGTAATTTATCGTCCGGGATGTATTTCTATCGGCTTAACGTCAACAACGGTCAATTCCAGCAGATCAAGAAAATGATGCTGATAAAATGAGCGCCAAGCTAAACTGATCCTAATCTTGTCGGGTGAGGGAGGGAAGGGCGCTCCCCTCCCAAGTCCCGACCGTGGTAAAACTCTGTAAGCCACGTAGCGAGGAGTCAGCCCGGGGTCGAAAACACCCCGT
>JACOSX010000035.1 GCA_016178625.1 Ignavibacteria bacterium | reverse complement strand
GGTGAAAGTCAATGAATCCGACCTTCACGTACCGTCGGTTTCTCATGTCTGGTCGACCGCCAACTGGCACGAACGAGAGACGTATGACGTGTATGGCATCATCTTCGACGGTCACCCCGACCTTCGCCGCATGTACATGCCTGAAGAATTCGAATACTACCCATTGCGCAAGGACTTCCCGTTGATGGGAATCCCCGGTTCACTTCCTCTTCCGCGAAAATAATAGTCCGCGACAATTCATGGATGCAAAGATTTACAATCCGAAGCAGAGAATTCTCCACGCTCTAGAGAGTCAGGATACCACAGTCACCTTCGATGATCCACTTGAGAACGAGATGGTGCTCAACATGGGTCCCCAGCATCCGGCGACGCATGGCGTGTTGCGACTTCTGGTACGGCTGGATGGCGAGACGATCGTCGCTGCGGTTCCCGAGCTCGGCTATCTCCATCGTGGATATGAAAAGCTCGCGGAGAATATGACGTACCATGAATTCATTCCCCATACCGATCGGCTCGATTATCTTTCTCCCCTCGCGAACAATGTCGCCTATGTGCTTGCAGTGGAGAAGTTGGCGGGGATTGAGGCGCCGGCTCGCGCACAATACATTCGCGTCATCTGCGCTGAGCTCGCACGCCTTGCCTCGCATCTTGTGTGGTTGGGGACGATGGCAATGGATGTTGGAGCTGTGACGGTATTGTTGTGGGGATTTAGGGAACGCGAAAAGATTCAGGATATCTGGGATGTGCTGACCGGCGTTCGGTTCACAACGAGCTTTACTCGGATCGGGGGGTTGGCACAAGACATCACACCGGAAACGATCTCTATGATCGAGCATTTCCTGGAGGAATTTCCTGAGAACCTTGCTGAAGCCGAGAAGCTTCTGATCAGAAACAGGATCTTTATCGATCGATGCGAAGGCATCGGTTATCTTTCCAAAGAAGATTCCATCAGCATAGGTTTGACAGGTCCGATGCTTAGAGCATGTGGTGTTGAACACGACCTCCGCCGCGATGAGCCATATCTCGTCTACGATAAGCTCGATTTTGATATTCCCGTGTACAGTGACGGCGATGTGCTTGCGAGGTTCTACGTTCGCATGCAAGAGATGAAAGAGAGCACGAAAATTCTCCGGCAGGCAATCGAACAACTTCCCGCCGGTTCGGTGAACGCAGCTAATCCTAAGCGTGTGCTGCCCCAAAAGGAACGCACGTATGGAAAAATGGAAGAACTGATCCATGATTTCATGCTTGTCAACTTTGGCATCAATCCACCCATTGGGGAAGTCTACCATGCAATCGAGGGCTCAAAGGGGGAGTTAGGTTTTTACATCGTCAGTCATGGCGAAGGGTACCCGTGGCGACTGAAGATTCGGTCGCCATCGTTTGTAAATTTGCAAGCGTTACCACCGATGCTCAAGGGTGGCATGATCTCCGATGTCGTTGCAGTCATCGGCAGTGTTGACCCTGTCATGGGTGAAGCGGATAAATGACAACACAAAATCCGAAATGCAAAACCAAAGCCACTCTTTTTCCTTTTGACGTTCTAATGTTGAATTTGTAGAGATGCTCTCACACGATAACCTCGAGAAGTTCGAGCAACTGAAAACGCAGTTCCCGTCAATGAAGTCACTCACACTGCCCGTACTCTGGATGATCCAAGAACAACACGGATGGATCTCAGAGGACGCGATGAAGTACGTCGCCGACCTGCTTGGTCTTCCGTTACGGCATGTCTATGGCGTCGTCACGTTCTATACGATGTTCAATAGGAAACCGGTCGGAAAGTATCACATGCAAGTGTGCACCAATATTTCCTGTCAACTCGTTGGCGCCGAGAAGATCTCCGACCATGTGTGTCGTCGCCTTAACATCAAGCTTGGAGAAACAACGCCGGATAAGAAGTTTACGGTGATAGAAGTTGAGTGCCTCGGTTCGTGCGGCACCGCACCGATGATGCAAATCAATGACGATTATTTGGAGCACCTCACGATTCAAAAAGTCGATGCGCTCATCGAGGAATTGAAGTAGCCATGACAGAGTTCTCCGAGAAACTGATTCTCCCCGATATTCCGAATCTTCACACGATTGACGTTTACGAGCAGCACGGTGGGTACGGGGCTCTTCGAAAAGCGCTTGCAATGCAGCCGGATGCAGTGACCGATGAAGTCAAGAAGTCTAATCTTCGTGGCCGAGGCGGCGCATGTTTTCCCACCGGATTGAAATGGACGTTCATGCCTAAACAATCGACAAAACCGAAATACATTTGTGCGAACGGTGATGAAAGCGAGCCGGGGACATTCAAAGATCGCCAGATCTTTGAGTTCAATCCTCATCTCTTCATTGAAGGTTCCGTTATCGCTGCCTATGCAATGGGTGTAAAAACTGTGTACGTTTATGTTCGGGGTGAATACGCGAAATGGATCAAGGTTCTGCAGAAAGCGATTGATGATGCATATGCCAAGAGGTATATCGGTCAGAATATTCTCGGGACAACGTTCAGTACTGATGTGTATATCTACAGAGGAGCTGGCGCGTATATCTGCGGAGAGGAATCGGCTCTTATGAATTCGCTCGAGGGAGACCGGGGTTATCCGCGCGTGAAACCGCCCTTCCCGGCGCAATACGGTCTCTGGGGTTGCCCCACGACGATCAATAATATCGAAACTCTCTCGAATGTCCCGGTCATTATCAATCATGGGTGGGAATGGTATTCAAAGATTGGTGCACCAAAGCAACCGGGGACGCTGCTATATGGAATCAGCGGGCACGTGAATAAGCCGGGCGTATACGAGTTACCGTCCGGAGCGTTACTCACGGATGTGATTTATAAATATGCGGGAGGGGTTCCGGGAAATAAGAAAATCAAAGCAGTGATTCCCGGGGGTTCATCAACGATGTGGCTGCGCGGCGAAGAGATCGAGGGGGTTCGGATGGATGCCGACTCACTCAAGGCGGTTGGTACGTCAATCGGTACGGGCGGTGTGATCGTGATGGATGAGGACACCGATGTTCTGAAAGTCCTCGCGCGCATCGCGCATTTCTATCATCATGAATCGTGCGGGCAGTGCACCCCCTGCCGTGAAGGATGTGGATGGATGGAAAAGATTCTCAAGCGATTTGTTGCGGGTGAGGGAAGGATAGAAGATATTGATCTGCTTCTCGATGTTGCAAATAATATCGAGGGCAATACAATTTGTGCGCTCGGCGACGCTGCAGCGTGGCCCGTCCAGAGTGTTATCAAAAAGTTTCGAGAAGAATTCGAGCGTCGTGCACGAAAGACCCCGGCGCCAGATGTCTATGTGCCCCCGCCGCATCTGGTGAGGCTCAACGGTTAATTATCGCCCCGCGCACCTTCTGCAACCCACTTTCGCATTCCTTTAAGTTGATTGTCGTTTAATCCTGGTCTTGGCGGCGGGGGCATCTTTGGTGGTGACTTTCCCTCAATGGTGCCAATCAACAGACTTGCATCCGGCGAGCCGCGAACTATAATTCCCACTCTGTGCGTTGCATTTTCGTAGCTGTCCAAACTATATCCCCGCTGGTCAAATGTTTCCACATCGTGACATCCGCTGAACGCGCACGCTCTATCAAATAATGGCTGCACTTGTTTGCTGTAGCTAATATTCGAGTCGGGAAATACAATCAGGGCAGTATCATCACCATTGACATCGTCCTTACACGTCCATGAGAGCCAAATGGTCACAAACAGCAATCCAATAACAAAAAGTGTTCGCGTGAACATCATACGTGATTCACTATCCTTTTCTAAAGATACATCTTGTTCCAATGACTTTGCCTACTATAATTAAACGTAAACAGAAGTTGAGAGATTTCCAAAGTTTCACTCACCGGCAGAGCGATGAATCACCCTTTAGGATGCAACGTCCTTATTCCACAGGAAGTTGCCGTGATACATGAATAGTGTTCTGCCCTCAGTCATCGAAGAAACAATCTCAGGGGGTTTGAAGAAATCCAGTCTTGAGTCGGGAAGAATATTGATGGGACGAATTCGTTTGTATTCCCGGTCGTAAGGACCCTCATATCTGATAGAACACGCTTACAGTGTTCTTACGACCACAAGGGTAAGATCGTCGTGCTGCTCAGCCGATCCTTGAAATTCCTTTACTGCATTGATGATCGATTGTTGGATGTCTCGCGCTGAGAATGGTCCTACGCTCGTTAGGATCGCGCGGATAGCGCCATCGCCAAATTCAACCTTATGGTCATTCATCGCTTCGGTCAGCCCATCTGAGTAGAAAACGAACATGCTGCCCCGATCTATCGGACGACGAATTTCTTCCAGCTCGCGTTCAAAGATCGGTCCCTGCTCGAGTCCAAGCCCGATCCCCTTTGCCTCAAGATATTTCATTTCGCCATTATTATTGAAGATGGCTTTGTGATGTCCTGCCCGACAGATCCGCACTTCATTCCGAGTGAGATCGAACGACGCAAGAATCATCGTAATGAATGATCTACGTTCCATGCCCTCATACAACATCCGGTTGACATGGATGAGAATTTCTCGCGGCGATGTATACATTTGAGCTGCCAACTGGACCATCCCCTGCACTTTCGACATGTATAGCGATGCAGCCATGCCTTTACCCGAGACGTCGGCAACAACAACCAGCAGCTTATGTGAATCGAGACGGATGTAATCGAAATAATCTCCACCCACTGTGAGAGCGGGGATGGATATACCAGCGATATCGAGACCATCGATAAGGGGATCGGTTTTAGGAAGCAGTCCTTCCTGGATGCGCCGCGCGAGCGTAAGCTCCTCTTCGATTTTTTGTTTCTCGATCTCTGATTGATGTAATCGTGCGTTTTCAATGGCGATCGCCGCCTGACTGGCGACCGTCGAGAGAAGGTCGATATCCTCTTGTGAATAGACTTTGCCGGAAAGTTTCGGTCCGACATTAATTGTACCGATCAATTGTTCTTGGAGGAACATCGGGACTGATAAGACTACACCGGATTTTAAGATATTTTCCTTATCGACATCGTTCATCTCCACAGATTCCGCCTCCTCTGCTAACAAAGCAAACGACTGAGGGGATCGCGACTCGATGAGCAGCGATATAAGACTGTCCTCATTCCGGATGAATTGGCAATACCGTTCCGGGATATTGTGTGTAACGCAGAAGCATCCTTCTTTCTCGCCACACAACACAACGGCGATCTTCTCAACAAACATCGTTCCTGAAATGCGGCTGACCATCGAGTTGAGGATCTGCTCAAGATTCATCTGGCGGGGCAATTCCTGGCTGAACTCAAGAAGAGCTCGTTGGTAGTTCAAACGCTCTCGATAAAAGCTTCGGTCGATCCAGGTCTGTGTGCGACGTTTCACTGGATCGAAGACAAGGGCGATGAGGACGAACGCGAAGATGTTCAGGGTCCTGTTCTCCTCGGTTCCGAAAAAGTACGCAAGAAGGTTACCGATGCCGATAACAATGAGCAAGTATAACGCGGCAATTGCTGCCGTCACTGTTGCATAGATGAGGCTGCGCTTGACGATGAGATCAATATCCATCAAGCGATACCGGAAGATGCTGTAGCCGAACGCCAGCGGGATGCTCACGATGAGAAGTACGGGTAGTATTCGTGCCGGGTACAGGAAAAAAAACGGATTCACGATGCCGCTCACCACAAGGTACGAAAAGGCAATGATCCCGCTTCCAATCCCAACAAGAATGGGTCGCAACTGTCTTTTTCTGGAACTGTCTACCTGTCTAAAATAGGTTATGATAAAAATGATCAAGCCGCCCATAAAACTAGAAATCAAGAAGGAGGGAATGATGCGTTGGACAACTATCGGAATGAGGAGCCTTTCGCTCAATAGCGTTGCCGCTACCAAAAGACTGCTGACAATATACAAGCTTGCAGTAACCCAGGTTCGATCGAAAATTCTTTTCTTTACCGGGAAGAAAAAGAAAAATCTCAAAAATATTGGAGGTCCCAGGATGAATGCAATGACCGACGCTATACGAAGGAGATGAACCTCCCAAAAGGAGTTTTGACTCGGGTCGAACCTCCGGATCAGAAGTGCAAAGACGAGCATTGAGAGAATACTGTATTGTCCGAATAATCGCTGTGTCATCCCTTGAGGTTTGGTCATGATCACAACATAGCCGACAACCAGAAAGCCAAAACCCAGCAAGAAGATGGAGAGATAAAACACGTCGAACCGTTTGCGGATCGCAATACTGACTTCGAATTGAGTTCCTTGGCGTTCGATCAGATAAGTGGCGTGTTCGCCAGGCTGAAGTTCGTCGATCAGGTTTTGAGCCTCATTGGCAGTTCGGAAATCTTTCCCGTTAATCTTTAACAGAATGTCTCCATTGTGGAGCCCTGCCTGATCAGCAACACCGCCCTCGATAATGTCGGTGATCAATAATCCAGGCTTGCCCGGGTCACGTGGCCGCCACGCGCACTCGTCGTTTCCCTGAACTCTGTACACCATCATCTGCATGAAATTTATCATGGAAACGGTTAAGACGATGATCGCAGCAGTTGTATAGATCAAACGGATCGAGCGAGCAGACATTGTTACGAATGGATTACGCATTGTGGAATTCTTCCCTCGGACTCTTTTTTCTTACCATCGCACCGAATGGGCGATAAGCAATCTCATCGCCATGATGTTCGAGAAATGATCTTGATGAGAATAATCACTCCAATCGTAGGCAAAATAACAAAACGCCTCCTGAAAAGCAACGAAACCCTTGAAGTAGTCAGCGAATCGTAATTGACTCATAATCGATTTCTTTGTATATTCATGCTGAAATTTCTCCTTTGGGGCTGTAGCTCAGCTGGGAGAGCGCGTGAATGGCATTCACGAGGTCGAGGGTTCGATCCCCTTCAGCTCCACACGACGGATGAGTAACGAACACAACACGGTGCGCGATAGCTTCTGACCCACCGCCGTTCAAATGATAACAAGTGATCTGTAGTGAATCGGGGAACGTTTGCTTCTCTCCACGTTTTCTCTCCATGCGGATATTTCTGATCTGTGCGTTCTGCGAGAGCAAAATATTTGATCGAAGCTATTGCGATGATTCTTAAATTCACAGACCAACCATTATAAAGGGCTAAGTATGGGAACACGTGTCCAAGACTTTGATTCCTTTAGGAAAAGAATGAATGATCGTATCCTCAGTGTGGATAACCGCGCGATCAAACGATTCTTTGCTGTCGACACGCTCACGTATGAACCCGGTAAGTTGGATTCCAAAACGAAAGAAATGCTGGGCCTCGTTGCCTCTATGGTTCTCCGATGTGACGATTGCATTTCGTATCACATCAAGCAATGTAAAGAGCAAGGTGTTACCGATGAAGAGATGTTCGAAATCTTCAGCGTGGCATTGACCGTCGGTGGATCGATTGTCATTCCACATCTTCGGCGAGGAGTCGCGTTTCTCGATGAGTTAAACGGAAAATCAATAACTCGTTCATAGGAAGACAATCTGTTTAATACCAGGGGACAACACTTGACATTTTGCGAATAAGTCCGTACATATACACATCCAACCAATCTCTCACGTTCTACAAAAGGAAACATCATGACATACATCGTATGTGAGCCTTGCCTCGATTGTAAATTTACCGATTGTGTTGAAGTTTGTCCGGTCGATTGCTTCTACGAAGATGATCGGATGTTATACATTCATCCAGACGAATGCATCGATTGTGGCGCGTGCGTTCCTGAGTGTCCCGTCGAAGCCATATTTGCCGAGGCTGATGTTCCCGAGCAATGGAAGGAATGGGTTCCCGTGAATTATGAAAAAGGACCCCAGGGGAGTCAGATTACCCATAAGAAAGATCCCCTCGCTGGCACAACGGGGAAAGAATGTAAGAAGAAGTAACGAAGTCTGTAATGTTACTCTATGCCAGATTGGTTTTTCTTCCCGCTGAAAAAGTTTGATGAGGTTTGATCGAGGGATTCGCAGCGAATAGATTTGAAGTTCAAGCAAGAGAAGATGTCATGCTTCCCGCTCATCGAGGATTGCTCCACGCCTGTTCTTGAGATTATCGCATACTTGCTATGAATAAGATCCCACTTCAGAAGTCGATTGATTATCAACAGTTCTTCATGGAGGTTGCGAGTTCTTCTAGCGACATCGTCGTCGTCGCTGATCAGAATCGGCATATCGTCTTCGTTAATCCCACCGCCTGTAAGAAGACAGGGTATAGCAAGAAAGAACTTCTCGGTGCGAAAATTCCCATATTGTATCGCAAGGAAAATCAGTCTAAGTACACCTCCCGGATCTTCACTGATCTGCATAAGAAGGGACGCTGGTCGGGGGAAATGGAAGTCCGCAAGAAGGATGGCACTACGTTTTGCACTGATACAACCATTATCGCCTTCCGAGATACGAAAGGGGATCTGGCGGGGACGATCGGCATCGGGCGGGATTTGAGCGAAAAGCGTCTTCTCGATCAGCGTATATGGCAATCAGAGAGTCATCTACAGGAAGTTGTCGAATCGATGGCGGATGCTCTATACATCTGTGATGTTGCGGGAAAAATTCTGATGTGTAACAAAACACAGTGCGACATGCTCGGATATCACCGAGAAGAAATCGTGGGTACAAGGTTCCCGTACCCGTGGATTGACGCATCGGATAATCTCAAGCTTCAGCGAGGCATGAAGCTTCTTGTAAAAGAAGGCTTGCTCAGGAATTATACCATCACCTGGCGTCGTCGAGATGACAAGACGATTGTCACGAGCCTTGCACTTTCTCTTCTCAATGACCAGGCAGGCAAACCGAAGGGATGTGTAGTGTCGGTCCGAGATGTAACGGATGTCCGCTTTGCCGATGAGCTTCGTCGAGCGAATGACCAAATCCATCGATTGATGATCGAGGTGAAGCGAAAGGCAGAACGACTCCAGACCTTGCAAGAGATCAACTCCTTTGTGCTGCATAATGCCGATGTCTCCCGGATCTTTAGATCGATCACCTCTGGCGTCAAGAAGCTCGTCGAACATGATCTCGCCGGTATCTATATTTATGATCCTGATCAACAATCATTTCTTCCATATATGCTCTCGAAGAAAACACCGTTTTCCCGAAAGCTTGCAAAATTTCCTCTTCCTCTCGGAGAAGGTATCATTGGTGAAGCGGCGATCTCGGGAAAGGTCGTCTGGGTGAACAACGCACAACTTGATCCGCGTTCTCGTTACCCTGAAGGTATGAAGCCAGAAAAAGAGCATTTCATTGCAGTTCCTCTGAAAGGGAGAGAATCGATTTTCGGTGTCCTTGTCGTTGCCCGAAACAGAGATCCTCAGTTCATTGAAGAAGAAGTGCTCGTTGTTCAGTCATTCGCTGATGCAGCAACGGTGGCATTGGAAAATGCACGTCTATTCTATGAACTTTCGAAGCTTCAGTCTGATCCGGTGAAGTCAGCCGTCTATCGTTCTTCTGGAAAAGCTGGATTGCGCCTGCCAAAACGTATCAAGCCGTATAAGGGCGCCATTAAACGGATTCATGAAACCAAACAACCGGAATAATTGATCCTTTCCTACAATAGCTATCTCTCAATTCGAGATGCCTTAAATTTCCGGATTCGACCGGATCTCTCCCGTGAAGGGGATCTCTCAACGAGTCGGAATATTTCTACGATCCTTCAATCGTCGTACTGCCCATCATCTTTGATTCGTTGGGCGACAGCGCACGAATTGCTTTTTAGTAAAATGATTCTATAATTAGTACCGAGTGCATTTGTAGATCATTCGTGATGAATCGCTCTTCATTTACATAACATTTGACAATCTTCTCCGTAGGAGGGTAGGGGAAATGTTGATTTATGGAAATGGAAGGATGAAATGAATCCGGGGGATTTTTTTCAATTGAATGTCGCAATCATCGCTCTGATTGTGCTGGTTGTATTTCTCTATTTGGTTTTTCTCATCAATAAGCGTCGCAAAGAAAAATTTCTACATCAAGGGCCTGGAAAGCGGGAGTAAGTTTCGCTCGTTGCCCTTCACGTGAAAACGATTTCTCACATTGTGCCTCTCTGGGCAACCCCAACAGAGGCACGAACGTTTTTGCGGTTGCACCTCTCACATCTCCATGCTATATGTTCAGGTAAGGAATATCTTAGAAGGGGTTTCAAATTCGTCATGATTATCATGAAGTTTGGCGGTACATCGACGCAAGACGCCACTGCGGTGACGAATGTTGTTGAGATCATTCATTCACGATTATCACAACATCCTTTCATCGTCATTTCTGCTATAGCGCAAGCTACTAATCTGCTCGAGTTGGCAGGAAAACTTGCAGCGAGTGGACGTGTCGGCGAAGCTAACGATACTCTGCTGAAACTGTTCGAGAGGCACTATACCATGGTCGATAATCTTGTCCATGATACAGCGCGGCACCGCGAGCTTCGGGCAGTTCTTGGGTCATCGTTTCGCGAGTTAGAGGGT
Source organism: Ignavibacteria bacterium (assembly GCA_016178625.1). Lineage (GTDB taxonomy): Bacteria > Bacteroidota > Ignavibacteria > UBA10030 > SZUA-254 > JACOSX01. The sequence goes on along the minus strand of JACOSX010000035.1, from coordinate 21,271 downwards.
CTGGTTGATGGCGTGAGCATTCTCCATGAGCTCACCCCTCGCACGCTTGATGCATTTTATTGCTACGGTGAATTATTATCCTCGCGTATCATTGCGGCGGCATTGCAAGAACGCCATATCCCTGCAGAGTGGCTTGATTCAAAAGAGTTTATGATCACTGACGAGAACTTCACGCGGGCGCTCCCAATGATGGATCTCGTTCAAACGCGGCTCAATCAGGTAGCAGTGCCTTTCCTAACCGCAGGAACGATACCCGTGACCCAGGGATTCATTGGTGTTACGTTGGCAGGTCGTAGGACCACGATGGGGCGCGAGAGCTCCGATTACTCTGCCTCCATCATTGGAGCTGTCTTACATGCCGAAGATATCCAGATCTGGACCGATGTCGATGGCATCCTCACGGCTGATCCTCAGGTCGTAACGTCTCCAAAAAAAATCAAAGCCCTGTCGTTTGAAGAGGCGTATGAGCTCTCATACTTTGGTGCAAAGGTATTACATCCAAACACGATGCTTCCTGCTATCGAGAAAAATATTCCTATCCATATTTATAATTCCCGACGCCCACAAAGTTCAGGAACACTCGTCACATCGGCGTCTGACTCACGTCAATCGCTCTTGAAGTCCGTCGCATATAAGCGCAATGTGGTTGTCATCAATGTCGTCCCGCGAACACGCTTCAGCCAATATATGTTGTGGGAACACATCTACAGTATCCTTACGAAGTATGATTCGGTTGCGTCCATGACCACGACGTCAGAGTACAGTTCTTCCTTCGTTATGGATGCATATCCCAACCTCCAAGCGATTATCCATGAACTTGAGGGAATCGGGATCGTCAGCGTCCTCGAGAAGAAGGGAATCGTGTGTGTGGTTGGGACAAACATCCGTCAGCAACCATTTCTTGTCGATCGAATCTTCCGCTCTGTTTCACAATACGGAATTGCGATGATTTCGTATGGTGCTTCAAAATCGAACTTGAGCATGGTTCTTGACGATGAGGCGGTGCCTGATGCAGTACGAAGAATACATCTCGAGTTCTTCGAGTCCCCAAACGACGAGAACCTTTTTGAAGAGATCGAACACAAACACGCATCTGCGTAAAAATGTTGTCCAGTCGTGACCAATCCTTGGTGAGGAAAACGCTTAGAGTTGCTATCAGATTGGAACATTATTTTGGTCGACCCTCGATGTCAAGGCGAAGAACACGCCCACTCGACATGTTGATTGCCACGGTGTTATCTCAAAATACGAACGACAAAAACAGTCATCGCGCCTATGTGGAGTTAAGGAAATCTTTTCCAACATGGGAGAAAGTCCTCAAGGCGACCACGGCAAACATCGCAGCTGCAATTCGAATCGGAGGCATGGCAAACCAAAAAGCGTGCGCATTAAGAACATTCTGAGAGTCATCAAACAGAAATTTGGTTCACTGACTCTGAGCGGTCTCCGGAAGAAACCAACTGAGGAAGTATTCGATCTCCTTTGTTCTTTTGACGGCGTCGGTAAGAAAACTGCTGCGTGTGTTCTCATGTTCTCGCTTGGCAGGGATGTCTTTCCCGTCGATACGCACATCCATAGGATTTGCGGGAGACTCCGTCTTGCCCCAAATTGCAAAACTCCGGATGAAACCTTTGAGCAAATGAAAGTGCTTGTACCGAAGAATCGTGCATATTCATTTCACATTAATCTCATCCGCTTTGGACGGAAGATATGCAGATCGACTAATCCCCTGTGTGGCAATTGTCCGCTCTACGACCAATGTCTTTTTCCAGAGAAGAGGGATTATCGAATGAAGTCTTCCTCGGCAAGTGCTTCGGATTATGATTTCATGCTTCTTGATAAAGTCTGATGCATCACATCCACTATCGCGCGGCGTGATGGCGACTAAGACGTCATCCCAGATCTGCTTGAATGAATTCTAGATAATGACTATATTGGAAATACTATTTCCCAAAGCGCGAGTAGATGGCAATTCCAACATCTCAAGTAAACAAAATCCTCATTATCAAGTTGCGTGCTATTGGTGATGTTCTTCTCTCCACCGTCATCCTCGATAGTTTGCGCAGTGCGTTTCCGGATGCACAGATTGACTTTCTTACGGAAAAGGCGAGCAGAGATGTGGTGGAAGGTCATCACGCACTTACATCAACGATCATCTTTGATGGGAAAGAACAGCATGGATACGCGTTGATCCTTGATGTCCGTCGGCGGAAGTACGATCTCGTGATTGATTTGTTCGGAAACCCCCGCAGTGCACTCATTACATTCTTCAGCGGCGCCCGATACAGAGTTGGGTATCGGTTTAAGTGGCGACAGTATTGTTACAACATTATCGTTGAGCCTCGTGGGGGAGAGGTTCACAATACAGAATTCAACCTGGACGCATTGCGCGCGATCGAAGTCCCGATCAACCACAGCCTGCCGGTGTTTCCCCTCACTGCAGAGGCTGAGCAATTTGCCGAGCTATTTATCGGCGAGGCAGGGTTGCGCCATCAGACAATCGTCGCGTTAAATCCCGGCGGTGGATGGATCACGAAGCGATGGAGAATTCATCAATTCGCTCAGCTCGGAGACAAGCTTACGGAACGATATAATGTGAAGGTGCTTATCATCTGGGGTCCCGGTGAACGGCAGGATGCAGAACAGATTCAGAAGCTGATGAAATCAAAGGCTATGGTTATTCCCCCAACTACTCTGAAGCAATTGGGCGCTATCCTCGGGCATTGTTCTGTGCTCGTCACGAACGATTCAGGTCCGATGCATATCGCTGCTGCGGTAGGGACCCCTGTGGTTGCGATCTTCGGTCCGACGAGCCCTGAACTTCAAGGACCCATCGGAAGTCCGAGCGAGATTGTCCAGCATCAGCGCCTTCTTTGCCTGGGATGTAATTACACACAATGTCCGATAGGCAATCCGTGCATGGAAGAGTTAACTGTTGAAGAGGTATTTGACGGCTTCACGCGTCTGGCTGAGAGGGTAACTATTGTTCGAGGACAGGAACAGACTGCATGAAGAAGAAAAAAAAGGGGCCTCCTCGGGGTCGACGGAAGATCATCATTCCTGCTTGTAAACATTTCACAGGATACAAACCGTGTTTTCCCTCTACAACATGCCTTGATGATTGTGCAAATCCAAATCCTATCGGTAAGAAAATCTTGATCGTTAACCTCGAAGCGATGGGTAATATATTAGTGACGACAACACTCCTACCGGCAATCAAGCGGAAATATCCCGAGAGCTCAGTCGTGTGGATCACTCTCCCGAACGCGTACCACCTTCTTGATCATAACCCGTACGTTGACAAGGTGTTCCTCTGGAAACCGGAAAGTTGGTTGCAGCTCAATGCAATGAAGTTCGACGTCGTGATGAATGTCGATAAGTCCGTTCCTGCGTGTGCGTTTACCATGACATTGAACGCCAAGAAGAAGTTGGGTTACGGATTGAATCAGAACGGCGTGATTGTTCCGCTCAATAAGGAGGCGGAGTATAACTACCGTCTCGGGCTCGATGATCACATGAAGTTTCACGTTAATCAGAAGTCGAATTCACAGCTTCTCACGGAGGCGATGGGGTTATCATATCAGCGTGACGAGTATATTCTGAATCTCACGAGCGAGGAACTAGATTTTTGCACACAGACTAAACGAGAACTTGATTTCCCGATTGCGTCAGAGAATGGTCGCTCGCGAAGAACCATCGTGGGATTCAACACTGGTTGTTCACTTCTGTATCCGAACAAGAAAATGACGATCGACCAGCATGTCATTCTCATCGAAGAACTCTCCAAGCGAGAACATCTTCGCCTCGTATTGCTCGGCGGTCCGGAAGATACGGATCGCAACGCAGAGATAGAGCGACAAGTCGGTGACAAGGTCATCAATACTGCAACTACCGAAGGCATACGCCGTGGGATATGCTATGAGAATATGTGTGATGTCATCATCAGTGGAGATTCCTTTGGGATGCACGCCGCCATCGCATTGAAAAAATTCGTCATCGTGTGGTTTGGTGTAAGCTGTCCACAGGAAATCGATCTCTTCGATCGGGGAGTGAAGCTGATACCTGAAGGGCTGGAGTGCTCACCATGTTGGAAGAGGGAATGTCCATACAATCTTGAATGTATCCAGATGATTGATCTTCAAAGGATTGTACAGGAGGTCGATCGATATTCGCTGGCGCTGAAGTCGCAGTCAACTGAGATTGGTCGTTGAGAAAGAAGAGTGTCCTCGTGGTCATTGCGGGAACGATGCTCATAAGCATTCTTACAATTATTAGTGATGAGAAAAGATCAATGCTCCGAGTGGGACAGACGGCACCTGAGATCGTTGCGCACACCAACGCTGGCGCAGAAATCCGGCTCAGTGCGTATCGTGGGCGGAAGAACGTTGTTCTCTATTTTTATCCGAAGGACTTCACGTCGGGTTGTACTGCTGAAGCTTGTTCTTTTCGCGATCATTACACGGAGTTGGAACAATACGATGCCGTTATTGTAGGAGTCAGTGCAGATGACGCCGGCTCTCATTCTCGATTTGCATCCACATACGGGTTGCAGTTCACTTTCATTTCTGATGATGGATCGATCAGTAAACAGTATGGTACGAGATGGTTGTGGGGATTGCTGGCGCAACCAAAGCGTGTCACGTATGTTGTTGATAAAGAGGGAATCATCCGCGGGGTCTTCCACCATGAGCTCGCGATTGGAAAGCATCTCGATGACGTGCTCGCCGTTCTTCGGAAGATCCAGTGAGAGGATCATGCTATAGATTTGTTTTTCAAACTATCATTCACTAACTACTATTCATTCACTTACCAAGGAGTTCATAATGAGATCAATTATTCGTGGAGCTGTTGTATCGATTCTCCTCATTGTGGGATGTGGTGTTATTCTCGCCGATTCCTTCAAGATCGATCGGGGCCATTCAACTATTGGGTTCTCCATTAGACATATTTTTAGTACTGTCCATGGGAGATTCACCAGGTTCAGCGGAACAATCGAATACGATTCAAATGCCATTGAGAAATTTTCTATGGAACTAGAGGTGCAAGATAGCAGCATCAACACCGATAACGAAGGGAGAGATCAAGATCTGCGAGACACGAGTTTCTTTTTCGTAAATTCGTTTCCGACTTCGACATTCAAAAGCACAAAGGCATACAAAACCGATAAGGGAACGTTCGTCGAGGGCAAGTTAACCATCCGCGGCGTTACGAAGGATATCACAGTTCCGTTTGAGGTTCTGGGGCTTGGAGGATCAGGCGACAGGGTTGTTGCGGGGTTTCATGCAACGTTTGTCATTGACCGAAAAGATTTTGGAGTGACATGGAATCGAAAGCTTGATATGGGAGGAATGCTGTTGGGAGATGATGTCACGATGAATATTGACATCGAGGCGCGTAAGGCAAAGCAGTGAACCCTTTGGGTTCTCGAAGATTGAAGGAGATAAAAAACCTCCGGAGATGGATTTCCTCCGGAGGTTTTATGGAGCATCGAAGAACTCTAATCTGAAATTTTGCTCTTCACACCGTTCTGTTCTCGGTATTGATCCCACGTCATCTTTTTGTAATAATCCTCCCCAATGAACTTTACGATGGGGAGAAATTTCTCAGCGTTGACATATCCGCCAAGTGAATTAATAGGTTCGCCGGCAGCATCGAGGAAAATAATTGTGGGATAACTGCGGATGCCGAATGCTTGTGCAAGCTCCATCTCGGATGTTGTTTGTCCTTTATATGTTACCTTTGCATCCGACTCGGCATTCAGTTTCACTGCCACGTATTGCTGTTTCAAATAGCTGGCGACCATCTCATTCGCATACACATCCTTATCCAATTTCTTGCACCAGCCACACCAATCGGTGTATATATCGAGGAGAATTTTTTTGTTGGATTTTTTCGCCTCCTCCAGTCCAGTTGTAAGATTCCTCCATTGAAGTTCACCTTTGTCGCCCGCTCGACATAGGAGAACGGTAATCAACAACATCGATACACTAAGAACAACTCGCTTCATAGGGATTCCAATCGGTTATGTAATGAAGGTCATAGACAGGCAGTGAGCGACTCTGCCTCTGATTATTTCTATGGGAACTCAATATTCAAAGAAAACGTGTGCGTGGTTCCCAGATCATAGCGGAACGGCACAAAAGCGTAATCTACTTGAAATAATCCTTGTCGGACACCGACGCCCGCCGAAATATTTCTGGCTTCGAAACCGGTCTGATAACCGACACGGAATGCAAACAATTTCTTGTAAGCAAACTCAGTCCCAAGATTGACATGAGTGATGCCCTCTCCAGTCAAGGATACAACGTCAGCTGCTAATGTAACGATTCCGTCCAAACTCTCAAGCTTCGTCTCATAAGCACCGCCTGCACGAACCGACCTCGGGAGCGCAGAAGCCTGGTCATGCAGCTCATTTACCGAGCCGAGATTGGTGACGGCAAGTGCAAGACGAACATCCCACGGTGTTTGGTACGAAGAACCAAGATCGAAGGCAATGCCAGATGCTTCATCCACAAGAATTTTTTCGTAGAGATATTTCCCTGTGACTCCAATGCTGAATGAAGGATCGAAAGCATACGCCGCGGAAATTCCCATAGCAGCATTCCGAGCACTGAACGTTCCGAGAGGGGCTCCGGGAATTGCGCGGAGTTCAATATCGTTAACGCTCGTCGCGTTGAGGCTCAGACCAACGCTTACATCGGTCGCTGAGATCATCGCCGCGAGATATTCAGTCTTGACGCCCTGGATCCATTCTTTGTGCATGAGGGTGAGCTGGGAGGTCTTTGCGTGTGCAATCCCCGCCGGATTGTAGTACATTGCTGTAGGATCAGCCGCCACGGCAGCACAGGCTTCTCCCATCCCCAGCGCTCGAGCGCCAACACCGAGCTTGAGAAATGAGAGCCCTGTCTGACCGGCGCCTGCAAAGAGCAGTGGAGTAGTGAACAAAGTCAACAACGCAATTATCCGGGGGGTTCTCATAATTCCTTAAAACTCAGCACTTAATGTTATGATATGCATCCCGTGTGGAGCGAATGATTCAACGACAAACCCATAATTAATCGTCGGGGTCCATCCATTGAACGAATTTTTGATCGTAAATCCAAATGAGGGTTTTGCCCCGGTGGCATTGTCGCCGAATTCCCAGCGATCTACACCGCCTCGGACGGCGAAGTTTTCAAGAAATCTATATTCTACTCCCATTCGAAAGAGGTTTGTTTTCTCTGAGGAGTTCTCGAATTCTACAGAAATGAGAGCGACGTTTTCCGGCAGATTATAGGCAACACCGATTCGCCGTAAGTTCGGGAACTTATCCTCTGTAGTTTTCCCGTCTTGTCCGTAAATGGATTTTGTATCCCACTTGTACTTTGAATTAATGTCCTGAATCGTCGCGCCGAGCGAAACTTGAGTGGTCAATTGAATCTGTGCACCCAGGTCGAACCCTACAGTGGTGGATTTGACGTTCTCGTAAAGTTTGCTGTAGTACAACTTCACGGTTACGCCGAGAGAGACATTATCGTCTACGCGGTTTGAGAAGGAAAGGAAAACCTGATTCTCGAACGTGGAGAGATCTTGAGTGTGGTACCCATCTGCGTCCCTGCCATCGATCTTTCGGACGCCTGCATTGATCAAACCGATCGAGATCCCAGCTCGCGGTTTGAGGGATTGAGTGTAGCTTAGGAAATTCAAATACCTGTCGAACGCTAGGAAGCTGAATGTTGCACTGGCTGTCCGCCGTTCTGAGAATGCGCTGAGAGCAGGATTGTAGTACGGACTAACATCTCCAGTATTGACGGCAGTGAGAGCGTTACCCATTCCCATGCCTCGACCATTGAAACCCATCCGAGCAAACGCGCCGGCTGTCCCTGCTGTTTGTGCCAAGCATGCCGCTGTTCCAACAATCGTGAGAAGCACTGGAAGACAGAATTGTTTCATCTTATTGGAGAATGAGAATTTTTCCAAAGAGGGGTTCATCACTATCAATGTTTAGCCTGTAGAAATATACTCCATTCGCCACGATGCGACCTTCATCGTTTCGGCCGTCCCAAAGTTCGTCGAGTTCCATAGTTGATGATCGCGTGGCATTGATCAGTGTTCGTACACGGTTCATTCCATAATCGAAGATTTGGATATGCACAGTACGATCCGGTGTTGATGGATCGAAAGACTTTGCGCCGTAGTGAATGCGCGTGGGTCCGAAGTTCGGTGAGAAGGGATTTGGATAGGCATACGTGGCGTGGTTTGTGCCGAGTTCTTCGTATGTTCTGCGATACACCCTCCATGATGATCCGAATGGATGTGTTGTATTATCGATAGTACTCGCCATGCCATCGCTTGTTCCAACGATGATCGTATCTCCCATGACAGCGACGGTGAACACTTGTGGTGTCGTGATAATTCCGTGCACCGATGGGTCGATGATATTCGACACCTTGACAAGATTTCTTCCGCCGTCGGGAGTTCGAAACACGCCATCATCAGTCGCGATATACGCGACGGAATCCATGAACGCGAAATCGTATGCCTTCACGCCGTGCAAGAGATTTGTCCATGCTTTTCCGTCATCATCGGTATAACTGACGCCGAACTCTTCTCTATTGTCTGAAGCTCTCCAGTTTGTAATCCACAGTCTGCGAAAGCCCTGAAACCGTTGCTCCTTGATTGCAATTACCCAGTTGCCAAGGATCGGTGAGGACTGATTCTGATGATTAAATTTCACCCAACTCTGTCCGCCATCGATCGAGCGGTTCACACCTCCCGCTGTTCCACACCAAATGGTATCGTTATTCACGGCATAGACGGCAAAGGCTAAGAAATTATTGTTCTGCCGCGGATCGAACCGCTGGAAAATTCTGTGTTGCCTGAAGGAATCACTTCGGGTGTACGACCATAGTGTGTCGGTTGGTTTAAGTGTGCTTGCGTTGTCCGGAGGTAAGAGTACACGCTGCCAGTGTTGTCCGCTGTCGGTTGATTTCCGTAAACCGCTTGCCCAACTTGCAATCCAGACAGTGCCGGGGCTGAATGAAATATCGAACGTGACATTTTGCTCCGGAACGACGACAGGGAGAATCCAAAGTGAATCATTGATGCCGTACGAGATGATGCTGTCACCGCGCGAGTCGATCGTTTGATTCACATGTTGCCAATTCATTCCGCCATCAACAGAGTATGCATACCCACTTCCTGTTTGGACACTGCCCTCGTTTAATTCCTTCTCGTAGCCGGTAGAAGTCCAAATCGTATCGCCATTTGATGCGATGGCGAAGATTCCATCGTTCGCAAATGCAGGGTTTGTCCTGAAGCTGACCCATGATCTCCCACCGTCAACGCTTTTGCCGAGTCCTTTGCTGGTACCGATATAGATCGAGGAATCAACGACATTTATATGCGAAACATTATTGCTCGGAGGAAGGGAGAATCCGTTCACAACCGAATCGAGTTTGAAGTTGTCCAGGTATTTCGATTGGGACACCATCATATTCGCCATGCATACCAACAGTGCCAGGACGATTAGAGACTTTAGTATGTATCCCATATTTCGGTCTGACATCGTTTAGTTATTCGGTAATTGTAATGGTATGTACGAGCGAGTCGCTCAACGAACCGCTATTATCAGAGGATTGGAAGAGGAATACTTGGTCCCCCAAAATTGCTGTGGAGTCGATGCGGAGGATTCTGGAAAAAATTCCATCACCCGCAACCTTATCACCATTCGTTTGGTCATCTCCGTCATCAAACATATCAATTGGATTCGTCTGAGAAGGAAATATTCTTTTCAGGAGGACCCCCCTGATATCAGCATATCCATCCGAATCAGCCGTGGCGACGGATAAGAGAACTAGTTTAAAACCGCTCGAAGGTCGAAGGAGGGTGTCAGGTGCGATAAGATTTGACAACGTTGGGCGGCTGTTCCGGCGAGTAACATGAAGTGTCCTCTCTATCGTATTGCTCGCCTGATTTAAGGTCGTTATGAGTGAAAAATCGAAGCGTAAGAACCCAATATCGGAACGCTGAATGTTGAAGGAAACCGGAGCCTCAAAAAGAATTGTGTCCTGGCCCATTGTCCTTAGCGCTAGGGTCATCTTAAAAAACGGAGAAGGGGCATTGGGCTTGAAGACTTGTACCATTCCCTGAACCGCGCGATCGGAAAATTGTCTCAAAGCTTTCCCATCGACGTATAACGAAATACGGTAGTTATTATTTCCAAGGGGCGAGACACTGCCAGTGGTATCGAAATCCAGATTGAGTGAATCCCGATTCAAATTGACTGAATAAAGGAACGGTGATGCATAGTTCGGATCAATGGACCCGCTCTTCTCCCTCTCGCACGAAATGGAGAAGAAAAGGGACGATAGGAAGATGACAATATTGAGTGAAAACCTTTTCATTGCAAGAAATTTAGATCCGCCAATAGGCAAGTACCGAGCTCAACTTGAATTTGTGCTCGATCATGATTCTCGAACCCTAGAATGATTAGGGCGTAGAGTTACACTGGTAGCAATGAGATGGGAGATGCCTGTTTGATAAAGGTTAATGAGTTCGTTTGAAAACTAAGAAATAGTCTCTTGAAAGTCAAGCTCATTCGATGAATGGGAATGGAACGAACGTAAAAACAAAGACTCCCATCGTAATCCATCCCAGTATTCTCCGTTTAGCACCAAGCTTTTCATCGTCAACGATGGGCGGATGATCTAATTTAACAATAAAATACAAGATTATTGCCCAGAGTAGCCATCCCGAAGTTCCCAAACTTATTTTCATTCCAAGCAGCGGAATAAAACTCGTCACCCCGAAAAGGATTAAAACGAAAAAGAAAATTCGTGCTATTTTGCCGTGCCTGTCCCCGCCAAGCAGGGCATAGAGAATATGGCCGCCGTCCAGTTGGCCGACTGGAATTAAGTTGAGGGCGGTAACGAAGAGGCCAAACCACCCTACGCAAAGATAAGGGTAATGGTATATCTCGCTCATCGGGGGAATAAACTCAAACTGTGAACAAAGTTTTGCAATGCCCCAGAAGAATATAGAGGTGCCAAAGGTCAAACCATCCGTCGGAATCTTCGCCATCCCCCTGTAATCCGGATGGATTGAATACAAGAATTCTTTGCCTGGAAGAGTCATCAAACCATAAAGCAAAATGGCGACGGTGACGACAAAGCCGGCGATAGGTCCTGCGATGCCGATATCGAACAAGGCTTTCTTGGATGGCCAGGGTGACCGAATTCTAATTACCGCCCCCATAGTCCCGAAAGGATTTACTAAGAATGGAGGAACTGGTATGAAGAATGGCAGGGTTGTGGCAACGCGATGATACCGGGCGGCAAAATAATGACCGAATTCATGAGCAGAGAGAAATGCAAGGAGGCTGAGTGAGTAGGGTAATCCGTAGAAGAAGTTCCCTAATTCGAATGGATCTTTGTTTAGCCACTGGACGCCTGCGAGTGTAGTAGTTCCAAAAGTGAGAATGAACAGGGATGAATGGAGAAAATAAGTCTTGACGTTTCGCTGGAGGGGTAACATTCTTGAAAATTACCTTAGACTTGACCAGTTAGGATGTTCTCTGGTAATCAGAGAACGTGTTGTAAGATATAAAATCAGGAAACGAGAAGCGAGTTGAGGATGAAAAAAGGCTCTGACCTTCAGGGATCAGAGCCCAGGAATTACTTCGAATTGTTTTGCACACTATCCCTTTTAGTTAGGGAATGGTGCTTGAGGGGGAGCTGGTAACAGTCCCTTGGGGAATGGCGCCTGAGGGGGAGCTGGTAGCAGACCCTTGGGGAATGGCGCCTGAGGGGGAGCTGGCAGCAGACCCTTTGCGATATGGCTGGCGCTATCGGTGGCGTACGAAATCGCAATATTTGTAACAAACGCGATCGCAAGCATAACCAAAATAGCACGAGCTCGTTTCATATTTCGCCCGGACTCTTTCGATCTTGACATGTTAAAAAATCTCCTTTAAAAAATGTGAGAATGAATGAATAACTTGATTTCAATTATCAACAAAGTTTATTGAGGGGGTTGATGACGCTTCTACGGTTTGCCACGTCTGCTTAAAGATAGACATTACCAAGCGATTTGGCAATAATTTCAGTGAATAAGCGTGAAAAATTTTCACGATTATTCTGACGTGCTGGTCGTCACTTTTTTATGTGTATAAAAAAATATCTGCGATATTGCTTGACAACCTCCCAATATTTCTATATATTAGCCAAGTTGACTACCTAAATGCGACCATGATGACAAAGGAGCGCCCTTGGCAAGGAAAATAATTTTGATATGGCTGGCAATATTAAGCCTTTATTTTATTTGCCTCTTATTCTTTCCACATTCGGATTCGCCATTGTCTTGGCAACTAAACAGGTCTATCCAGATCCTCTTATCTGTTGTTTCACTCTTCTTACTTCTTAAGGAGCCAAACAGGAAGAACAAATTCATTTTCCTGAACTTCTTTGCGTACTATTCTGTGTCAATCCTATTTTTAGTTTACGACTTTACGGGAAAAGCTTTTCTTACGGGCTATAGATACGCGCAATATCTATCGTACGAATATATCCTGATTGGGTATGTTTTTTTTCTTTCGATTGCGATTGTTTACTTAGTCATCGATCTCTTATTTCGGGATTTCAAAATATCGCGTAAGTATTTCGTAACTTTTGCAATAGTCTTTGCCTTGTTTGGATACTATTTTCATACCTTCGTAGAAGATCCATATTATCTGTACTCGAGTGAAGATGTGAAGCAACTAAAGACACTTTTGCACTATACTTCGCAGCATGGTGAGATGCCGACTACCGTGGACATCGCCAATAATGTCACCTTGCAATCATGGAGCGACGGACGCGCGACAGGTGATCTATACCCGGAAGAGAATCTCAAGCGTGTTGAGGAGTTGGTCCCTTACCTCGATGGTGGAAATTTTTCAATTCTCTTATGGAAGCCACTCTATCTGAAGACAATATCAATGAATGTCTATTTAGTGGGTTTCATCCTATTATTTTTTGGTTATCAATATAGAAAGGATCCACCCCAAGGTGCCTACATTGATAAAATCATGTTTACCTTATTGATAGCTTCTTCATTGGAGATCTTGCATAACTGGAGTTTTATAAAAAGCCTTGAATGGGGGTCCTTAATGGAGCTCGTATCGATTGGACAATACATAACGGTATTTGCCGAGTTGATGCTCGTTTTATTTTTCGCTCTGAGACTGCGATTTATCATCTCTGTGCAGGGTATGTACTATGAAACGGAGCTCGCATCAAATCCCCACCAGATCACTCGATTGAGAGATTGGATTGATAACATTGTCTTGGCACAATTTTCTAATTTCAAAATCTTTAACGGAAGATTGTTTCAAGTTCCTGCGAACAAGGAAGCCTCGCGCTCAAATTAATTTTTTTAGCCCCTATTACTGGAGAGGATATTATGGATAAGGAGAAAAAAACAAAACCAGCCGAAGAGAAAAGTGCGGGTTCGATGGAATACCCCATCATCGGCAAAAGCCGAGCAATGGAGCAGTTGTTGAAGCAGATTGGATCTCTCGCGGGCACTCGGCGCGACGTTGTTATCGTGGGTGAAGCTGGTGTGGGTAAAGGAGCTGTGGCAAAGAACATTTATTCTTTCGGAAACTCCCCAGAAAGTAGTAAACCCTTCATGTCCATTAACCTCTCCGTCCTTGATGACAAGGAATTGGAAGCTGTACTGTTCGGGTTCGACCGAGGGGTGGAAGGATTACCGTATACAACGAAACGCGGTCTTTTTGAATTGGCAAATGGAGGAACTGTTCTTGTTGAGGAGATAGAGGAGGCGAGTTTCCGGAACCAGATGAAGATCCTTGCTTTCATGAACGAGCGTACGGCTCGCCGCATCGGTGGTTCTCGATCGGAAGCAGTGGATATCCGTCTGATTGTTACGGTAAAAGAAGATTTGAAAGCGTTGGTAGAAAAACGCAAACTTCTCGAAGATCTGTACACTAAGATGTCCGATTTCGAGCGCGTCGTCATCCCTCCTCTCCGTGAACGACCTGAGGATGTCCCCCTGCTTGTGAAACACTTTGCCGGTGAACTCTGTCGGGAGATTGGCATTGGCGAACTGGTTATTGATATTAACGCGATCGACGTTCTCGTTCGCCAGAGTTGGAGGGAGAACATTCGTGAGTTAAAGGCTGTTGTTGATAAATCAGTCCTCTTCTCGAATGGCGGTCGCTTCATGTTGCCTCCTGAACTTGTCGACGAAAAGACTGAAGTGGTCAAGATGATCAATAATATCGCGACGGGTCAAGACTTCGTGCTCGATAAATCCCTCGACGCGATTGAGAAGGGAATCATTGAGCGTGCGTTGCAGAAGTTCGGTTTCAATCAGTCAAAAGCGGCCGGCTTTCTCGGCATGACAGAGCAGACACTCCGATACAAGTTGAAACGGCTCAATATTGCCAGCTCGCGCAGTAGGGTCTAAATCTCACACACACTCTCTGTTTGAGAAATGCCTTTCGAGTCAGAAAGGCATTTTTATTTAGAGATTTCTCTCCTTCCAAACAACCTTCTTACTGAAGTAGGCGATAAACGGCATCAGCAGGACGTAAACAAAAAAATAACCAGTGAATGCCGGAAAGTGTTTGAGGATCTCAAGCGCGTGAAATCTTTTCAACGGTCGCCAGAGAAAACAAAGCTCTGCTGAAATCGTGCCGAGGGATAGTACGATGAAAGGGATAAAATGCCCCGTCACGAGCATCAGTAAAAGTGAAAGCTTCGCGCTCCATCCGACCGTCATGATGAGCATTCCAGAAATGATCATATCGAGACCGCCAACACCCCACCGTTGTTTCTGATGATAGAGTTGCGACCAGGTCTGGCAGGCTTTACTCCGGACGATTGTCATGGAATCAGCGGGAAAGCGTAAACGATACTTGGTGTTTCGCAAGATCGATTGGACAAGAGCATAATCTTCCGTGACGCTGAAGGGGATCTTTTGATATCCTCCGGTTGCGTTGTACGCCGAACGTCTTACAGACAAGTTATTTCCAATAGCTGTTAGAGGAACATTCCATCCCGCTGCTGCTGACGAAAGACCAAAGAGAAAAATCCAATCCAATGCTTGCATTCCTTCAAACGTTCGATCAGCGTCGAGGAGGGTAAACCCACCAACGACCCCCGTTTCATCGGTAAAATATTTCACTGTGGCGCTCACCCATCCGGGTGGCACGTAACAATCGGCATCGGTAAACATGAGGATTTCCCCTGTGGATACATCAATCCCCTGGGCAACGGCATTGGCTTTCCCGCGAAGGTTGCCAGAGCCGGCTTTGCTTGTAACGATCCGCAGACTGGGGTGTTGTCCCATAAATGAACCAATGATCTCAGCAGTGCGATCAGTTGATCCATCATTCACAACAATTATTTCGATTTTCTCGGGAGGATAATCGATGCGGATGAGGGATCGTAGACACTCCGCGATCCTATGCTCCTCATTCCTCGCTGCAACGACGATGGAAACACTCGGCTGAGCGTCCATAACTGTAGAAATCCGGGTAGCCTTCTCTATCCCCGCCCGAAGAAAAAAAATCTGAGCGATATAGCCAATTGTCGCGAGAACAAGAATCACCGTTATCATTTCATTTGGCAGTGTGTTGTAGCGAGCACCAATGTAAAAAAACATTTTCTCGGAAACAATGACTATGCCTGTAGCGTCGCTTTCTCTTTCTTTTCCCGGACAGTAAAGATGCCGAAGGTGCCATCGATATGATGACGACGAACATTCGGGAGAGGTTCTATCCTTAATGCGATGTTCGATGTAGCTATTTGATTCTCGCGGTAATAATTGGTATATTTTCTCCGGCAAAACGACCTTTTGAAATCAACCATGCAGAAAATCTCCCCGAGCGCAGAATCGCATTCTGTGTCTTCGCTACAGTCGCATTACAAGAAAACGATGTTGCCGAACGGTATTCGCATCGTCACCGAAGAGATTCCCTATGTGCGTTCTGTGTCGTGCGGTGTGTGGATCGATGTTGGCTCCAGGAATGAAACTGAACAGAATAACGGCATCTCACACTTCCTTGAGCATATGGTCTTCAAGGGCACGAGACGCTTCACATCCCAACAAATTGCGCGCAGCCTCGAATCTGTTGGTGGATACTTGAATGCATTCACAACCAAAGAACACACCTGTTATTACGCACGCATCCTCGATGACCATGTTGATAAAGCCGTTGATGTTCTTTCTGATCTTGTCCAATATCCAGTGTTCCGAAAGAAGGAGATCGAAAAGGAACGTGGAGTTATTCTTGAAGAATTGAAAAACCTTGAAGACGATCCGGACGATCTCATTCATGACTACCTCGACCTCAGCGTGTATCGTAAGCATCCGTTGGGTTTCCCGATCATCGGAAGGGAAAACAATATCCGGAAGTTCTCCGAGGATGATTTGGTGGAGTACACTGATGTACACTATACGCCTGGTCGGGTGGTTGTTGCGGCGGCTGGAAATCTCAAGCACGAAAACCTTGTCGCTCTTGTTGAAAAGTATTTTCGCTTGAAGAAGACAAAAAGTCGGTCAACATCCTCACGACTTCAGAGTCCGAAGCGAGTTCATTCTCGTCGGGAGGTGTTTGAAAAATCGATTAATCAAGCGCACGTGTGTATGGGAACACTCGGTTACGGTGTTAAAAGTCATGTACGGTACCCCCTTCTCGTTCTCAACAGTTTGCTGGGAGAGGGGATGAGTTCTCGACTATTTCAGAACATCCGTGAGAAATACGGATTTGCGTACAGTGTCTACTCGTTTGCCAACATGATGAGTGATACCGGTAATTTCGGAGTGTACATTGGCACCGATCTCAATAATATTGAAACCTCCATTGAACTCATCCGTCGAGAACTTGAGAAGTTAAAGACGAAACCGATCAGCGCTTCGGAGCTTAAGCGGACGAAAGCGCAACTCAGGGGCACGATGATGCTTGGATTGGAGAGCATGTCGAACCGGATGATGCGGCTCGGCAGCGGAGAGCTTTATTTCCGTGAGTACTTTTCTCTCGACGAAGTTGTGAAGAACATTGATGGTGTCGATGAGGAGGATGTGTATGAGATTGCCAACAAGCTTCTCCGGCTGGAAAAGAATGAGAATCGTATATCGCTTGTTCCCGGCGGCGCCCTCACGCTGAAACAACACGGTCATATCGTCCTGATTGAAACAAACGCAGGTGCAGGCAGCGGATTCGATGATGAAAGTTATCGGAAAGCAGGGGCTCAGATCGTGAAGACACCGCAAGAGGTCTACGCGCAGGCTGATATGATCATGAAGGTCAAGGAGCCTTTGCCCTCGGAGTATTCATTGATTCGGCGAGGGCAAATCGTATTTACCTATTTTCATTTCGCATCGAGCCGCGAGCTGACAGAAGCGATGTTGAAGTCAAGATGTGTTGCCATTGCGTACGAAACTGTGCAAAGAGCAGATGGTTCTCTTCCGTTGCTCATCCCGATGAGTGAAGTCGCTGGAAGAATGGCACCGCAGGAAGGCGCGAAATATCTTGAGAAGACGATGGGAGGACGAGGTGTCCTCCTTGGTGGAGTGCCTGGAACCGAGCCTGCCGATGTTGCAGTCATCGGTGGTGGAATTGTAGGAACCAATGCCGCAAAGATCGCGGCAGGGTTCGGAGCAAAGGTTACCATCCTCGATAATAATCTCTATCGATTGAGATATCTCGATGACGTCATGCCGAAGAATGTTGTGACGATGATGTCCAATCATTATAATATCCTCAAGGCAATCCGGAAAGCCGACATGGTTATCGGCGCCGTCCTGATTCCTGGTGCGCGCGCTCCGCATCTTGTCACGAAGGAAATGCTGAAAGAAATGAAACACGGCTCAGTGATCATCGATGTCTCGGTGGATCAGGGCGGTTGTGTCGAAACATGCAAGCCTACGACACACGAGGACCCGACGTACGTGATCGATGGTGTAGTGCATTACTGCGTTGCGAACATGCCCGGTGCAGTGCCGTTCACATCAACGGTCGCTCTGACCAACGCTACCCTTGCATATGCCATAGAGATCGCAGACAAAGGAGTTGCCCAAGCGCTCATGACAAACAGCGAGATCCGACTGGGTTTGAACATGATCGATAGCAAAATCACGCATAAGGGTGTCGCCGATGCTTTTGGGATGAAGTTCGAGATGGTTGATAATTTTAATTGATGTGTTCCTCCCAGAATAGAACCACTACAACGCTCAGATACGTTTGAATGGCGAAGATAACCATAGACGAAAAGCAGTACGACGTCGATAACAAACTGACGATTATCCAGGCAGCGCTTGAGCAGGGGATCCAGATACCGCACTTTTGCTGGCACCCAAAACTCAGTGTCGCCGGTAACTGCCGTATGTGTCTGGTTGAGGTCGAGAAGCTTCCGAAGCTTGTCATAGCGTGCTCTACGCAAGTGACCGATGGAATGGTGATCAAAACCAAGTCCGATAAAGTCATCAATGCGCAAGAAGCAGTGATGGAGTTTCTCTTGATTAACCATCCGCTTGATTGCCCGATCTGTGATGAGGCAGGAGAGTGCAAGCTTCAGGATTATGCCTACCGATACAGTGTCGGCGTCAGTAGGTTTGAGTTTGACAAAGTACGCAAACCGAAGCGCGTCGAGCTGGGACCGAACGTCATGCTCGATACGGAACGATGCATCATGTGCTCGCGATGCGTCAGGTTCTGTGACGAAATAGCAAAGAAACCCCAACTGACATTCACACAGCGATGTGATCATGTGGAGCTCACGACCTTCCCTGGGGAAAAACTTGATAATTCCTACGCAATGAATACGATCGATATCTGTCCCGTTGGAGCGTTAACGAGCAGAGATTTTCGATTCAAAGCACGCGTATGGGAGATGTCTTCGACTGATTCTGTTTGTGTAGGATGTTCCCGGGGATGTAACACCAAGTTGTGGGTGAGGAACAATGAGGTTCTGCGACTCACCCCGCGGTTCAATCCGGATGTCAATGAGTATTGGATGTGCGATTACGGTCGACTAGAAACATTCAAACATGTGAACGCTGGAACGCGTATCAAAGCGCCGCTGATTCGAAAAGATGGCAAGCTCACGGAGGTGGGGTGGGATGAAGCGATCGCGAAAGTTGCTTTCGAGTTGAAGGCTTTTAAAAAACATGAGATCGCCGCTGTAGGATCCGCACATGCCACCAACGAAGATAATTACCTTCTTGCAAAACTGATGTCTCATCTCGGAGTAACGCGCATCGACTTCATGCGGCACGTCGTCGAAGGCGATGAAGACGATATCTTGTTGAGGGCTGATAAAACTCCTAACAATACTGGTGCCGTTGAAGTTGGCATCGGAACTCAGGACAACAGCGGAGGATTCCATTCAATCATCAACGATATCCGACAAGGAACGATTAGGGCATTATATGTAATCGATGACAACGTCGCGGCAGATCCCTCAGTTGCCGAGGCGCTTTCGAAGCTTGATTTCCTTATTGTTCATGCATCGAACGAGGATGCCACAACGAACCTTGCCGATGTTATTCTCGCAAGCTCGACCTATGCCGAAAAGCACGGGACGATGACGAATTTTCAAGGGCGGGTCCAGCGCATCCGACCTGCGGTTGCTACGAGTGAACAAGATCGCTCTCTCGATGGCTTTGCGATGAGCAGGTTGGATAAATTCGGCGCACACAATGATCGGTGGGCGAAGGGAACGAGACGAGATGCACGCCCCTCGTGGCGTATTCTCACTGGTGTTGCGGGGGCGTTAGGCGCACGATGGAAATATGCTTCTGCAGAAGATGTCTTCACGGAGATTTCCTCGACGATTGATTCCTTCAAGGGAATGAGTTATCTAAGAATTGGTTCGCGAGGAATGATGGTAGCGAGACACACCGAGACCGTTGGGAAACGAGCGTAAGATGGAGATTCTCATCTCACTCATAAAGATTGTTATTGTTCTGTTTGTCCTTCTGACGTCTGTTGCATACATTGTGTTGCTGGAACGCAGAGTAGCCGCCGCGATACAAAACCGGATTGGACCGAACCGCGTCGGCTGGCAAGGGTTACTCCAGCCACTGGCGGATGTCGTCAAGCTTGTTATGAAGGAAGACATTGTTCCGAGGCAGGCAAATAAATTTATTCACGACCTTGCACCGATTATCTCCATCGGAGTTGCGCTGGCAACGTTTGCCGTCATACCGTTTGGAAATCGTATCGCACTCTTCGGGCACGACATCAAGCTCCAGATTGCAGATGTCAATATCGGCATTCTCTATATCCTCGCTCTCACGTCGCTCGGCGTCTATGGAGTCACGCTCAGTGGGTGGTCATCGAACAGCAAGTACTCGCTGCTCGGCGGCATGCGGTCATCCGCGCAGATGATCAGTTACGAGCTGGCGATGGGGTTGTCGCTGATCGGTGTTATCATGATTGCAGGAAGTCTGCGTCTTGACACCATCGTCGAGGCACAAGTCGCGTGGAGATGGAATATCCTCCTGCAACCGATTGGATTTATCACATTTGTTGTCTCATCCTTTGCAGAAACGAACCGCCTGCCGTTCGATTTGCCGGAAGCAGAACCTGAGCTTGTGGGTGGATATCATACTGAGTACAGCGGGCTGAAATTCGGATTATTTTTTCTCGCAGAGTACGCCAACATGGTCACGGCAAGCGCGATTATCACCACAGTGTACCTCGGCGGCTGGCAAGTGCCATTTGTTCACTCACTCGGTCTGTCTGATGTTTCGGTGAGCATTATTCAGGTGCTTGGGTTCTGCTTCAAGGTTGGAATGTTGATTATGTTCTTTATCATCATCCGCTGGACGCTGCCCCGTTTCCGGTACGACCAACTGATGAACATCGGTTGGAAGGTGATGCTGCCGCTGGCGATTGCCAACCTGCTTGCGACCGGGCTTGTGATTTTGTTGAAGTGGGTATGAGAAATTCTTCAATACACTATGTTGCATGACGGAATACTGATGGCATCGAATCAACCCAAAATCATTCATCGAAAAGATCTCTCGTTCTGGGAGAAATTGTACATCCCACAGATTTTCCAAGGATTGAGGCTGACAATTGCTCAGATGTTCCGGCCAAAATTT
Source organism: Ignavibacteria bacterium (assembly GCA_016178625.1). Lineage (GTDB taxonomy): Bacteria > Bacteroidota > Ignavibacteria > UBA10030 > SZUA-254 > JACOSX01. Next base: position 175 of record JACOSX010000035.1, on the reverse strand, counting down.
ACCCGGCAGTATCCTGAAGAGCGATGGGACCCGCCCGCTTCCTTCCGCGGTAGACCCGTTCTTGTTGAAGAAAAAGGTGTTGAGCGATGTGTTGCGTGCGGATTGTGTGCGCGAGTGTGCCCGGCACTTGCCATCGAAGTGCAAGGCTCGGAGACCGAGTACTGGAAAGAGCGCT
>JACOSX010000171.1 GCA_016178625.1 Ignavibacteria bacterium | reverse complement strand
GCATCGATAGAAACTTGAAATCTACTTATACGAGTTTATTACATCGCTGCACTGATTGACTTTTTACACAGTCTCGATCCCCGTGTCTGACACGCTGAATCGGACTGTCACATCGCGTTCAGTTTCATTATCCACCATTGCGCCGATTGTAATTTCTCCCTTTTCTGTGAACTTGATTGCATTGCCAACAAGGTTCATTAGCACTTGTCTCACCCGACCTGGATCGCCACGTAGCCTCCGCAATACATCGCGGTCTACAAGACACGCGAGCTCGAGGTGCTTCTCCTGGGCTGTGGGGGCAAGCAACTCCGCTGTGCCTTCCACAACAGAGACGAGATCAAAGTCAATGACTTCCATCGTAAGTTTGCCCGCTTCGATCTTTGAGAAGTCCAGAATATCGTTGATGACCCCCAGAAGAGCGTCGCCTGATTTGCGAACGATTTCCGCGTACTCACGCTGCTCGGCCGAGAGCTCCGTATCTAGTAGGAGGCTTGTCATACCGATGATACCATTCATCGGCGTGCGGATCTCGTGGCTCATGTTGGCAACGAATTCTGATTTCAGTCTCGAACCTTCTAACGCTGTCTCGCGGGCGGCGATGAGTTCCTGTGCCTGTACTTGCAATAGATCGGCTTGCTCTTCGGCCTTCGCTTTTGCTTGCGTGAGGTGCATGTTCGCCTGTTCCAACTCACCGGATTGCCGGAGCAAGGCCTCTTCTGCTCGCTTACGGTCGGTGATGTTTCGGTTCAGGCCTATCAATCCTATAACGTTACCCGTGCTGTCCTTCAAAGGAACTTTGGTGGTCAGATTCCAGTGCAATTCTCCTGTTCTCTTATCCACAATAGGCTCCTCACGGTTGATGAGAGGCTGACCAGATTCCAGAATAACTCGCTCGTCGGCAAAATATTGTGTTGCCAGTTCGTGTGAGAAAAAGTCAAAGTCGGTTTTCCCAACAAGGTCTTCTACGGATTTTGCTCCAGCGTTCAGTGCCACCGACTCGTTGCAGAGTAAAAACCGGCTATCGGCATCTTTAACATAGATCTGATAGGGGAGGTTGTCGATCACGGTGCGCAACAGTCTTCGTTCCGCCTCCAGTGCCTCTTCTGCCCGCCTGCGCGTGAGCATAATGGCAACATGCTTTGAGACATATGTAAGAATATCTTTATTCCTCTCACCGAACAGAATATCCTCAGTATAACTTTGGATTGCCAGTACACCAAACGCTTTCTCTCCATCCTTCAACGGCACTCCAAGCCATTCGACTGCTGGCTCGCCGACAATTTCCACTACTCCTTCTTTTGCCATCTCGAACAGCCTCTTTTTAGAGACAAGCTGCAGTTGTCCGGTCTTCAGGACGAATTCCGTCAGGCCTTTCGCCCCCTTTCTTGGGGTCGGTGGAGAATTAAACTCATCTACGAAGAATGGGAAGCTTACCATCTCTGTAGCTTCATCATAGAGAGCAATGTAGAAGTTCTTTGCGTAGACCACGGAACTGAGCATTGCTTTCACAGCAGCGAAAAATTCGTTCAGGTCTGTTGTTACATGGGCAATCTCCGCGATACTGTAAAGAGCTGATTCCACCGCCGCGGCTCTCTTACGTTCGGTGGTGTCTTGCGCTGTTCCCAGAATGCGACGCGGCTTGCCATCATCCGTCCGATCGAAGATTGTCTCATGACTGAGTAGACAGCGCTCCTCGCCTGTCGCAGTTTTCACTCTGTATTCGAACTCGGCAACCTCACCGTCCCGTAGCTTTGCGAAACCCTGATGATGGACTTTCAGGCGGTCAAGATCTTCGGGATGGATAACTGTCGCAAGTAAGGAATTGCCCATCTGTTGGATCTGTTCCGGACTGTATCCAAGCATCGCCTCAATTTGACGATTTGCATAGACATTTCTTTGTTGGATAAGATCGTAAAGGTATAGGACATTCGGAGAAGAATCCGCGATCCGTTGGGTGAATAACCTGGTCTCTTCCAGTGCCTCTTGCGCCTGTTTACGCTCCTTAATTTCCAGAGATAACGCACTTGCCTGTCGAGTCAGAAGATAAATCCCCCTGGAGCCTACCGCAAACAACACAAGGCTCACCAAGAGGGATATCACCTGCCAGCGTCGTATCTCACTACTAGCGGCATCCAACGAGTAAACGAAGATGATTGTTCCAAGCTTCTTATCTTGATCGAGATCCTCAATTGGAGAAACGGCAAACAACGAGTTGCCGTCCTGAACGATCCCCTTATATGTGAGCGTCGTTTTCTTATCAATGCTTCTGTGGTACGGGTTGTATTCGACAATAGTACTATCTTGATTATCCAGAATTGCAATATACACGACATTGCTGTCGCGCAAGGACCGATTTAGCGACTTTTGGACAATATCGAAGCCGCTTCCGCCGAGACCCTCGCTAACGGAGAAGGAAAGCATATCGCTCAAAGTTCTTACATACTTTTGAACGGATTCATGAATCGACGCTTTCTGTCGAGCTGGGAAATACAAAAAGGCAAATACGATGACGACTAACCATGGAATCGCAAACGATCCAAGGAGTCTGGCGCTATACAGGATGCTGAGCCGTTTGAGTCGATCCATTAGTGATCAGGTTCGTTTGACGTTCGAGAAAATTGTTTTCTTATGTCTACCGTGCTGTTTATTATTGTCTTCAACCGGGTCTTTTTACTCTTTCGCATAGACCCAAGTTCTCAAGTGTTGTTTGAATCCTGTGACCGTCTTCACCCGGCTCAGATGTTCATTATCAACCGACTTCAATTGAGCAACATTAATGCCATAAGACGTTGCATCTTTTCCTCTATTAGGAGACTAAGAACGACACTTTAGATGAAGGATAATTGAAATTTCTACAAACTGCTTTGTAGTTAAGGAAACATGATTGAAAAGATCTCATGAAGGAAGAACAATAAGCCCGATGTCTAGACCGGGACAAATCAGGAAAGACTGGGGTTGTTTTTCTGAAAGGATTAAATGAAGAACGGATGAGGAGAGTGATTGTCGGTTGGTCGGAGGGCTATTAGAGTACCTTCATCGTGTCTCTGCCTCCGAGCAGGAAACGATCCTATTCGGTCCCTGATTGCGATCATTGACAGTAACTTAACAAATCGCTACTTTTACTGTCACATCCTATGACACGATTCTGATGCGGAGCCAGCGGACACACAACACCTATTCACCCATCATTTCCGAACCGTGGGGACGATGGGTTACTATCCTTGTTTCATGGACAGTCTTTGGACTGTTCATGGCTTGGCAGATACACTATCAAACCGCGCGTGCCGGAAACCCCATTACGTGGGGAAATGCTCTCCTCAGTGAAATGACCTACGCGTTCCTCTGGGCGGCGTTAACGCCGTTGATCTTGCGTCTTGCGTGGAAGTTTCCTCTTGACACGCCCCCTTGGATCATCAATGGAAGCTTCCACCTTCTTACGAGTATCGGTATCGCCATTGCCCACAAAGCAAGTTACCATGCCGTTGTGATGTTCGTCGAATCAACCCCTGAGAATCCTTTCTCATTGGAGAGACTGTTTCGTGCGATGTGGACGTACCTCGATTATGGTATCCTGCTTTATTGGATGCTTGTTCTGCTCCAGCATGCTTATGAGTACTTCAGACGCAATAGAGAGATCGAATTAGAAAAGTCCCGCCTCGAGGCACAACTTGCTCTCGCTCAGCTTAGTGCGATCAAGATGCAGCTCCACCCACACTTTCTCTTTAACACCCTGAATGCGATCTCCGTTTTGATTCAAAAAGATCCTATTGCAGCGAGGACAATGATCATAAGGCTGGCCGAGCTCTTGAGGTTCACGCTCGAGAACGCAGGGACCCAGGAAGTACAATTGAAGCAAGAGCTGGATTTTCTCGACCGCTATTTACAGATCGAGCGAACGAGGTTCGAAGACCGGCTTACCCTGCGCCAGGAAATTGATCCTGAAACGCTGAACGCCTATGTGCCGAGTCTGATCCTTCAACCAATCGTGGAAAATGCGATGAGACACGGCGTCTCAAAGCAGAGAGGCGCTGCAGTTTTGGAGATTCGATCCAGTAAGCTTAACGGAGTGCTCCAGCTTCAAGTGCAAGATAATGGACCGGGATTCGATGAATTCAATGGCATCGATGAAGGTATCGGTCTTTCCAACACTCGCGCACGGTTACAGCAATTGTATGGAGCAGAACAGAACTTCGATCTGAGGAATTGTGAACACGGTGGGGTCATTGCAACGATTACTATCCCGTTCCACACAAGCGTGAAATTGACTGTTCAATCACAGTGAAACCGACTGTCGCAACGATACGGACACTCATTGTCGATGACGAGCCGCTCGCCCGCGAAGGAGTGAGGAGGTTACTTGCATCCGTGGCGAATATCGAGATCATCGGAGAGTGTGCCGATGGTGTTCAAGCCTTCGAGCGCATCCTCGCTGCCAAACCCGATTTGGTCTTCTTGGATGTGCAAATGCCCGAACTCGATGGCTTTGGTGTGATACGGAAGATAGGACCTGAGAACATGCCCATGGTCATTTTTGTGACCGCGTATGATGAGTTTGCGATTCGCGCATTCGACGTACACGCGCTGGACTACCTCTTGAAGCCAATCGACCCGGATCGATTTGCCCTTACCCTTTCCCGTGTCAGATCGAGCGCGGAAGATCGAAGGATCCTTGCAATGAATCAGAAGCTCGTCAGCTTGTTGGAGGATGTCACGAGTAGCTCAAAGTACCTTGACCGTATCAGCGTGAAGTCCGGCGGCAAGATCGTGTTTGTGAAAACCAACGAGGTCGAGTGGATTCAAGCTGAGGGTGACTACGTTTCCCTCCATACGCAGGGGAAGAAACACCTGGTGCGAGGGAAGATCGGTCAACTTCAGGAACGACTTGATCCGCGGCAATTTGCGCGAATCCATCGGTCCATAATTGTTAACATCGATCAGATTATCGAGCTCCAACCGCTCTTCTACGGCGAGTACCGCGTGACACTTCGAAACGGAACAAAGCTCACCCTGAGCAGATCTTACAAAGAAAAACTCAACTCGTTGCTCAACCAACACCTCTAACGGCGAGGTATCCAACTTTTCCAACCTGCGACTCATCGCATCAATCCTGCATCTGGTCGCAAGCCACTATTCTCCCCCTTTGGTCTACAGTATATTAGTGATGGTAAACCATAGAAGTTCACACAGGTGATCCACAACATTGTTTCTGCAATTGTGGGATGCCTTCGTACAAGGAACCTTCCAACAGATTGAAAGGGTATAGCGATGTTCGGCAGGAATTTCGCTCTGTCAGTAGTGTTAATAGTATGTAGTTCAGGAATTGTTAAGAGTCATATCAGACATGTGCCCGGGGAATATGCGTCCATCCAGGCAGCAATGAATGCCGCTACTGATGGGGACACAGTGATGGTGGACCCGGGCACATATGTTGAAAACCTGAACTTCAAAGGGAAAAATATCATCGTCACCAGTCGCTATATCCTCACCATGGATACGACTGACATCTCCCAAACGATTATCGATGGCAGTCATCCTGCCAATGCCGATACCGCGAGTTGCGTGCTGTTCATTTCAGGCGAAACGCCGGCCGCGTTGTTGCAGGGATTCACACTGACCGGTGGGTCGGGTACACGATGGCCCGATAGTCATATCGGCGGTTTCTATCGTGAAGGCGGTGGTATCTTGATTGAAAACGCTTCACCGACAATTCAGTTCAACCGTATCATTCGCAACGCAGCAATCAATACGACTAACGTTGCAAGTGCCGGCGGCGGTGCGATCCGCTGCGATGGTGGAAATCCCAGAATCCGTAACAATGTCATCGAATATAATCAGGGTCGATATGGTGGCGGGATCGTGTTGAATTACACCGGTGCGATCATCATGAATAATATCATTGCTCACAATACCGGCGGTCAGGATTTCGGTGGATCAGGAATCTGGGCAAATAGAAATGGGACCTCACCAAAAATCGTCGAGAATAACACGATCGCCAATAACTCATCGAGTCTCAATGGCGGTGGAATCTTAGTGTGGAACACCTCGATGACTCTGCACAATAACATCATCTGGGGAAATACAGCTCCCGCGGGCGCTCAAATCGCTCTTCAGGGAAGTGCAACTATTGACGTGATGTTCAGTGATGTTCAGGGCGGGTGGCCGGGGACCGGCAATCTCAACGCGGATCCACAGTTTTCGTGCGTTGGATTCTATCTCCAGGAGAATTCTCCGTGCATCGACGCCGGTGACGGAAGTACTGATCCTCCAATTCCAACCAATTCGGAAATAGCCGAATGGCCATCGCGAGGGACTCTGCTGAATGACATGGGAGCGTATGGGGGCTCAGGTCGTTCTCTGCTCGCCATCAGCGGCAGCTTTCTGCCCCCTCAGTTATTTCTGCCAAGCGACGGTGCCGGCGACCAGCCCGCCGCTGCTACTCTCACCTGGCACCAGGCGGCGTGTGGAGCGCCGTTCCGTCTTCAAGTCGCGAATGATTCGACGTTCAGTTCCGCCATCGTTTTTGACGACTCCACAATACTTGACACATTCAAGACAGTCACAGGTTTAACTGACTTGAGACTGTACTACTGGCGCGTTCAATCTAACACAACGTTGTATAAGAATATGTGGTCCGACGTCTGGAGATTTGTGGTGGGAGGGTACGTCTATACGCCGGACGTCGACATCGGGTGGAACATGATTTCTCTTCCCGTCGTTGTCGCTGATTATCGCACTACCGAAGTCTTTCCAACATTGAGCGCGGGTGCGTTTACGTATGAACAAGATAGTGGGTACTCCAAGAAAGATACAATAGAGCATGGAGAGGGATACTGGATGAAGTTCACGGCAAGCCAGAATCTCTCGATTGTTGGTCTTGCCCGCGCGGTAGACACGGTGAACGTAAAAGTCGGTTGGAATTTAATGGGCTCGATCGGATCTTCGATATCGACCGACGAAGTGACTTCCATACCGCCGGGCATCGTGAGTTCACTCTATTATTCTTACCTCCGGGGATATACGAGAGCTGACAGTCTTTCTCCGTTTAAGGGATATTGGGTGAAAGCCGGTCTGGACGGGAAGTTGGTTTTGAGCCATTCAGTTGCTGAGGCGAAGGGTCAATGCGACCCACATGCCGAGTTCAAGACTGCGAATCAACTTATCTTCTCCGATTGGAGTGGAAACTCTCAGACGTTGTTTTTTCTTACTCACGACCCCGCTCAGGAATCTCTTGATAAGTTTGAGCTACCGCCTCCGATGAAAGAAACGTTTGACGCTCGGTTTTCATCCGGCAGACTCATGGAGATCGTCGGAACGAGGGGCCAAAATGCGGAGGCGTCGATCATCATTTCTTCAGCCGTGTATCCTGTAACGGTCACGTGGCGGTTATCCGGCGTAGAAAGTATCCCCTCATTGGCGGTTGACGGAGAAACTCTTTCCATGGATCGAGCCGAGGGAAGTGTCACGATCGATCATGAATCGAAGATCACGCTTGCATTACAAGGAGAGGAAGGAGTTCCCGGTTCATTTTGGCTAAAACAGAATTATCCCAATCCCTTTAACCCCACGACGCGTATCAGCTATGCGTTGCCGGTCAATGCACGAGTCGTGTTGAAGGTTTACAATACCCTTGGCCAGGTTGTGCAGACGCTTGTCGACCAAGAGCAAAGTGCAGGGTACAAATCTTTCAGGTTCGATGCCAGTGCACTGCCGAGCAGTGTCTACTTCTACCGTCTTGAAGCGACGACCGCGACTGAGCCTGGCAAGACGTTTACACAGATGAGGAAAATGGTGGTGATGAAGTAACCTATGCTTGAAAAATAGTTAGACTATGAGCCCCAATCCCTTATCGCTTGGGGTTTTTATTTCCCTGCTCTGTATGATGTGCGTCCGAAACCCTATCTTTGTACCCATGCGCTCACGACTTTTGCTCATCCGGGAATTGGTTTTCCATAAATTTTTCGTACATTAACTCTGGGAGTTGAACATTATTCAGATGGAGGGAGGGCGTAACAGCAGTACGTAATCGCCAAATATCAATCTTAGAATTTTATGTTCATTGGACCCGCGCGGATACGATGTCACAGCTTCCCGATATCCGGCGGGTTTTTTCATCGCGTAGCCATGTATGCTTGAACAAGACGTAAAGCAATCGGAGGCAGACAGGATCTTCGTCAAGGCATTTGATGTTGCCTCGGCGTTCGACTTACCTGCTGTGCGGAAGGTCCTTGAGGAAGACCTGCACGGGAAGCTTCTTGAAGACAATCCGCTGCTTGTGCAATTCAGTCCCCAGAAGATGGTAGGGGTGTTCGATTATGGCGCCATCGTATTCTTCGACGTAGAACGTGCTGAGCGGAGGGAATTCATAGAAAAACTCAAACTATTCACGCAGCGGGAAAACAAGACCTACAGCGAAGACGATTTTGTTTTGAACCTTGCTCCCCGCACAAAGAAACCGGAAGGCACCGACGAGCTGTTTGTGCGTGAGCTGAATCGCGACATCGCGCTGGTCGTTGGGACGGTGTTAAGCAGATCGGTGTCTGTTGAGTTTTATGAGAAGCTTGTTGCCGATGCGCTTGCACAGTTGGAGCAGCCTATCGCTTCCTTGCAAAGCACGGGCAAGATACCGCACACGCAGCGTGAGCTGACAAAGAGAGTTGGGTTTGCACTTGCTGTTGAGCAGGAGTTGGCGTACACGCTTTCGGTGTTCGACGACCCCGACATCGTGTGGGATGGCGGCAAGCCGATCGAAGAACTTTATCGGAATTTGAAACGTGAGTTCGACCTCGAGGACCGGATCAAGATCATCCAGCAGAAAGTCTCGATCATCTCCCGTTCGAGCACGTTCGTCATTTCCCGAATCGAAGGCCGGCGCTCGCAGATTCTTGAGTGGATTATCATCTTGCTGATTGTGTTGGAGATTTTGCTGGTGGTGTTGGGGAAGATGGGGTGAATGGATTCCCTCTCCTTTTAGGAGAGGGTTAGGGTGAGGTCTTGAGAAAGAGCAGATCGTTCAAGTGAGACCCTATCCTAACCTTCCCCTAAGAGGGGAAGGGATCCCGGCGCTCGCAGATTCTTGAAGAGTGAGATGTTTCGCTTCGCTCAACATGACAAGAAGAGATGGTGTTTGGGAAGATGGGATGAATGTACAACCATGATCGAAGGGGCATTATTTTGATACCGAAGTCCACAGTCCTTATTTTGGGTGCTGGAGCGAGCCGCATGTATGGGTTCCCATCAGGTGCAGAACTCAAGGAACAGGTCGTCCAAACTCTCTCAAACGAAGGGGTCGGAACTGTTCGGTCGGTACTGCGCGATGGGATTCGATAAGCAACAGGTAATAAACTTTCGTGATGCCCTTAAACAATCAGGTGTGAACTCGGTTGATGCATTCTTGGAGCATAGGCGGGGATTCCTCGAGATTGGCAAAACTGCAATCGCAGAGAGTCTAATTCCTTTCGAAGATGAATCTAAACTTTTTAACTTAAACACTGACTGGTACGGGTACTTATTAGATCGGTTGAATTCACCCATTGACCGATTTCATGAAAACCAATTAACGATTCTCACTTTTAATTATGACAGGTCTCTCGAGTGGTACTTGTACAAAGCATTTCAGGCCCGCTATCGCTTGACCGGAGAAGAGACGATCGGAGTTCTGCGCAAGATCCCCATAATACATTTGTATGGAACACTCGGTGGTCTTCCGTGGGAGAAGAATGGAAGACCTTATCTTCCTACGACAGAATGGCCTCAGGCAGGCGTTATGTATGGTCCCATGATAATATTTGGAATAAATTCTGCTCGCGGTAAGATAAAGATCATTCACGAAGAACATGAGCAGGACCCTGAATTCAATAAAGCTATTGAAATGCTAAGTAAAGCCAAACGAATTGTGTTTCTCGGTTTTGGTTATAACAAAGTAAACATAAAACGTCTAAGCCCCCACAAATGGACGAACGTCGAACACCCCATCCTTGGAACAGCCTTTGGGCGAACTGAACTTGAAAGCCATGTTGCTCGAAGGGACATTGCGCACAATACAGAATTTGGAAAAGAAGAATGGGATATTTTAAGATTCTTGAGAGAAAGAATTGATTTCGAGGCGAGATGACGCTAATATACCTCCACACCGCCGACCCTGCACCTTCGTCAGGGCATCGGTGCGGTCTGAATCATCATGGTCATCAAGTGAATCACGAAAATCCCGCTTCAGACAAATGAACATGTATGAACCTCTCTGCCTCCGACATCTATACTCTTTACCGTCCAAGCAAATGCGAACGCCGGGTTTTCTTGTGCGCACACGGTGAACCCGAAGGAGAACCGAGTGAGTTCGATAAGCTGATCGAGGAGTTAGGAAGACGCCACGAGGCAAACCATCTTGCTACATTCTCTAAGTATCTTGATCTCAGGGATGGAAATCTTCCTTCACGAATGTCAAAAACGCTTGAGGCAATTGAGAGGGGGGTCGAGGTCATCTATCAGGGAGTATTCCAAGCTTCTCTTCCCAACAAGGGGAATAGAATTATTGGAATTCCAGATTTCCTCATCAAAGATGGAAACGGCTACAAAATCCGTGACTGTAAACTCTCTCGCCACGTCGGTGAAGGTCGTCATGAGGAGATTATACTTCAGCTAGAGTTGTACGGATGGCTCTTTGAGAGAAATCTTCATAACCCGCCAACAGCGTTGGAAGTATATCTCGGCGACGAATCGATAGTTCAGCTTCCTTACAACGCTGGAAAATCTGCATTGGAAACTCTTGAACAAATCCGAGAACTTTCTCAGCAGTCAGAAGAGCCATATTCTCCCGTAGGTTGGTCCAAATGTGGGAGTTGCGGATTCAGAGAGCGGTGCTGGACAATCGCCGAGGAGATGAACGACGTCGCGCTGGTATACGAACTCGATCAAGGAACAGCAATTGCACTAAAGCAAAAAGGTGTGACGACAATAGAAGGCTTGTTGAGGCACTACAATAAAGAATCTCTTGCCGAACTGAAAAAACCTCGTGGCAATAAGATGGTTCGTGTCGGCACAACAGCTGAACGTCTCCTTCTTCAGGCTGAAGCCCTCACGTCTGGAAAAGAAAAACTTCTTGCGCCGCTCAAACTTCCGATAGCAGAGGACATGGTGATGTTCGATCTTGAGGGTCTGCCTCCACAATTCGATGAACTCGACAAAGTGTATCTCTGGGGAATGCAAGTTTATGGAAAGCGACCCGGAATATTCATTCCGGCATTGGCTGGTTTCGATGCAGAAGGTGATCGTGAAGGCTGGGAGGAATTCCTCAAGAACTCGGAAACAATATTCAAAGAGTACGGCGATATTCCTTTTATCCATTGGCACCATTATGAGACAACGAAAGTCAAATCGTACGTCGATCGTTATGGAGATCGGGACGGCATTGCTCAACGGGTTCTGAACAACTGTGTTGATCTTCTGAAGATTACACGTGATGCTCTTGTCCTGCCGGAGTATAGCTATAGTCTGAAGGTGGTTGAGAAGCGAGCGGGATTTAAGAGAACTATGACAGAGTATGGTGGTGATTGGTCAATCGTTCAATATATCAGAGCGGTGGAAACGCACGATGCAAATCTCCGGCAACAGATTATGTCTGATATCTTGAGATACAATGAGGAGGACTTGAAGGCGACATGGGCAGTGTTGCAATGGTTAAAATCAAAAGGAGAACATTCCAGGTGAACTGATCGATAACATCTCGAAAGGGAAGGAAACTTGCCTCTTCCTCGATAAACATCTATATTATCCCGTTGCATTACCAGAGACAAACAGAATCTTCTGCGCATCCTCCAACATCCGACTGAATCTCCATGTTCCAGAGCAGCCTCTGCACAGACTCATTCAAGTGGAATATTTTTTTCACCACGGTCCTCTTTTGTTTTCCTGCTATAGCCACTTCACAATTTTTTTTGAAAGACCAATTTCCGAATATCTCGTTCAGCTTGCCTGTCGGTCTGTATCATCCGAATGACAGTACCGATCGGCTATTCGTGGTTGAGCAGGGAGGCGTCATTCGAGTATTTCCCCACGATTCATCGATCACATCGACAAAGGTATTTCTTGATATTCACGATAGCGTCGCCAACGGCGGAGAGTTAGGTCTGCTTGGGCTTGCCTTCCATCCACGCTATGCGACAAACGGATTGTTTTATGTCGATTACACACGAGACAATCCCTTGCGCACGGTCATCTCGCGATTCCGCGTAAGCACATCGAATCCTGACTCTGCTGATCCGTCGACCGAGGTCGTACTTCTCGAACAATCTCAGCCGTTCGATAATCATAACGGCGGTCAACTTGAGTTCGGACCGGATGGCTATCTCTATGTCGCGTTTGGTGATGGCGGAAGCAGCGGCGACCCACTTGGCAATGGACAAAACAGATCTACATTGCTCGGTAAAATTGTTCGCATAAACGTCGACTCGACCTTCGGAATGCAACGATATACTATTCCTCCTGACAATCCCTTCTATGGGGATACAACGAAGAAACAGGAAATCTTTGCCTACGGACTGCGCAACCCATGGAGATTCAGCTTCGATCAGCAAACGCTCTGGTGCGCCGATGTGGGACAAAACACATGGGAAGAAATCGACACGATCGTGGGCGGCAAGAATTACGGTTGGAACATTATGGAAGGGATGCACTGCTATGATCCGCCGTCGGGGTGTGAGCCGAGCGGTCTCAGTCTTCCCATTTGGGAATACGGTCATGACAATGGACGCTGTTCCGTCACGGGAGGATTCGTTTACAGAGGCTTTGCAATGACATCGTTGACGGGCAAATATATTTATGGCGATTTCTGTACTGGAGAAATCTGGGCATTAACTCCGGCCCCATCATCATTGCCTTCGAATTCGTTTCTGGTCGGCACGGGGACACAAATTTCCTCGTTCGGCGAGGATAGGTTTCAGAATATCTATGTTTGCGATTATGGCGGCGGAAAAATTTATGAACTTTGCGGAACACTCCCGGGATTGTTCACATTAGTTGAACCCACAGACAATACAACGAATCAGCCGAGCAGTGTCTTCTGTTCGTGGACATCTTCGGCAGGGGCATTGACGTATCATCTTGAAGTTGCCTTCGACTCTTCGTTCACATCGTTGGCGGTCAGTGACAGCACAATTCAAGATACGGTTCAAGCGGTGGGACCCCTCCCCGACTCGACACTCTTTTTTTGGAGAGTGCGAGCGATAAATGATGTCGGGTCGACCATGTTCACGCCGTTTCGCCGATTCACAACAGCATTGTCACCGGTACATTATCTAATGATGAAATCGTGGAATCTCATTTCGCTCCCGCTAGACGTAGTGGACGGACGGAAACCCTCACTATTTCCGTCAGCTGTCTCAAACGCATTCGGTTATAATCCTGCCTCCGGATACGAAATCCGTGATACACTCACCCCGCATGTCGGATATTGGCTGAACTTCCGCGATAGTACGACGGTTGGACTCGTGGGGACACCGCGGTACATCGATACAATCGATGTTGTTCCGGGATGGAACATGATCGGATCAGTATCGCAGTCAATTCCAACAACTCAGGTGTCATCAATTCCAGGAGGAGTAGTAACATCGCAATTCTTCGGGTATCAAAGAACCTACGTGACAAGCAATACCATCGATCCGGGGAAGGGATACTGGGTGAAAGTGAATCTGAGCGGTAAACTGATTCTATCCTCCTCATCTATGGCAGCAGGAGAAGCCAGCGCTATACGCATAGAGCCGATCTCCGAGATGCCCCCTCCACCGCCATCATATGAAAAGGTGTTGGCGAAAGGGATCCCGATGGCGTATGTTCTTGAACAGAATTATCCCAATCCCTTCAATCCGTTAACTGTTATCCGTTATCAGTTACCCGTTAATAGTTTCGTCTCACTAAAAATCTACAATGTCCTTGGGCAAGAGGCTGCGACGCTCGTGAACAAGTTTGAAGATTCAGGTTTCAAGTCAGCGGAATGGAATTCGTCAGCGTACAGCAATGGCGTTTATTTCTATCGCATCGAGGTGGTCCCGCAAAGCGGGAAAAATCCAAAGAATAGTTTCTTACAAATTAAGAAAATGATTCTTATAAAGTGAGCGCCAAGCTAAACTGATCCTAATCTTGTCGGGTGAGGGAGGGAAGGGCGCTCCCCTCCCAAGTCCCGACCGTGGTAAAACTCTGTAAGCCACGTAGCGAGGAGTCAGCCCGGGGTCGAAAACACCCCGTGGCTAAG
>JACOSX010000170.1 GCA_016178625.1 Ignavibacteria bacterium | reverse complement strand
TGTGTTCCATTGTTTATCAGTCGAGTGTATGATAGCACATGAATTGTTTGCTTAATATACAAAAATATGCCCGGAGTTTTTACACAGTCTCCATCCCTTTGGGACCGTGACCGAATTCTGTGCTTGTGTCACGGTGTGGACCGTGACACCTGTGAAACTGAGCCACCACCAAGATTTGCCATTCCTAAGAAATGAGACTATATTATAGTGTCATCCGAGATTTATATGCCGCAAACTGAAGAATTAACTCTCAAAGAATTACTCGATCGGCACACTCGAGAGGGCGAGCTGTATCGTGATCTCGGGAATGGGAAGCTGGAATGTTTTTCGTGTGGTCACCGCTGTATCATCGGGGAGGGGAAGGATGGTATTTGCCGGGTCCGCTTCAACCGCGGTGGCAAACTCTATGTACCGCATGGATACTTTGGGGCACTGCAACTTGATCCTGTAGAAAAGAAACCCTTCTTCCACGCGCTGCCCGGAAGTCTCGCGATGAGCTTCGGGATGCTCGGCTGCGACTATCATTGCTCATATTGCCAGAACTGGGTGACCTCTCAGGCACTACGCGATCCTAACGCCATCGCTTCGCCAGAATTTATGACACCAGAAGATTTTGTCACGCTCGCTTTCGACTATAAAGCGAAGATCGTCACGAGCACGTATAACGAACCATTGATCACCAGCGAATGGGCGGTCTATGTCTTTAAGGTCGCGAAACGTTACGGGCTGGTCACGTCTTACGTTTCCAATGGAAACGGTACTCCTGAAGTGCTGGAGTACATCCGCCCATGGGTTGATCTTTACAAAGTCGACCTCAAAGGGTTTAACGACAAGCACTATCGAAAACTCGGCGGCCTTCTTCAACATGTTCTCGACACGATCAAGCGACTGCATGAAATGAAATTCTGGCTGGAGGTTGTCACTCTCTTCGTTCCGGGGTTTAACGACTCAGAAGATGAGATGAAGGATATTGCAAACTTCCTCGTTTCTATCTCGCCCGATATTCCCTGGCACGTGACGGCATTTCACTCCGATTACAAAATGATGGATACACAAAATACTCCACTCCAAACATTGATCCGTGCTGCAGAAATTGGGTATGGAGCGGGATTGCATTACGTCTACGCTGGTAACATACCGGGCCAAGTTGGGCGATATGAGAATACGTATTGCCCTTCATGTGGGGAGACACTCATCGAACGGTGGGGGTTCAAGGTTCGGAGCAATCGGTTGAAGGACGGACTGTGCCCGAAGTGCGACACTCTTATACCGGGATTCTGGAAGTCTCCATGAGATTGACTGACCTCCGTATTGCAATCTAATATTCATCTTCTCTCAGTGAATTCTTGTGAGAGAGGCGCAGAGCGATTATGTTAAAAGTTGATTTCCTTATCCGTATTATTGTTTCATGAAAGCACCTCGACCGGGAAAAAAGAAACCAGAAGAGATTCGCCGCGCCCCGTTGAAAGGGATCGAGATGTCTCCCGAGGATTGGGAAGAGTTTGGTCGCGGGGTTTCCTTATTCAACAGCGGCAAGTTCTGGCATTCGCATGAAGCGTGGGAACAGGTCTGGAGCCGTCATGATGAAGACGAACGATTGTTCTTGCAAGGACTTATTCAGCTTGCTGCCGCATATCATCATCTGATTGCGAAACGCAGCTATACCGGGGTCATGAATAATTTCGATAAAGCATACGCGAAACTCGAAGTGTTTCAACCTGAGTATCTTGGAATCCATGTTAAACCGCTGCTGATGTTCATCGAACAGGGAAAGAAGGAAGCCGAACGACTAGGGGTAAAGGGTTTGGAAAAATTCAATTACAACCTCATTCCAAAATTACAGTTTCGTAAGCCGAGCAACCCCGATCTACTCGTTGAACTTCGCGAGATCATTGGTGATGACCAATTTCAAGAAGGGGTGAAGCTATTTAACTCGGGCTATCATTGGGAAGCTCATGAGGTGTGGGAAGATGTTTGGAGGGCACAGGAAGGGGATAGTAAAATATTCGTTCAGGGTTTTGTCCAAATGGCTGCGGGATATAGCTTTGTGAACTTGCATCGGCCGGACAGCGCGCGATACCTTTTCGAAAAAGCGGTTGAGAAATTTCAAGAGTTCGATCATCTTGAGTGCTCAATTCCGATCAATGAGCTGGTCAACAGTCTTCGGGCGACACTCGCAGGAATGAATAATTCTGTGGGAAACCTTAACGGTTCGGCGAAACTCTTGTCTTCACCAATCATTCCTTCGAATATCAACAACGGTCGACCAAAGGTACCCAAGAGATAGTTGTGAGAATGATAGGGGAGACACAGCGAGAGGATTATTTCTGGAGTTCTCGTCGAACGTTTTGTTCGATAGCGAGATGTTGCTCTGCAGAAATATTGAGTTCCTCGCGTAAATGTTGCAGTTTATCGACTTCTTCCGGTGTTAAGGTGCCATCTTGCCATGCGTCGCGCACGGCATCGGCATAGGCATCCGATTTTATCCGAGGTTCAAGTCGGGTATGCTCTTCGTCTGAGATCCCGAGGGATTTTCGCAGCGTAATCACGAGCATTTGTTCCGTAGGGCTGAGTGTGCCACCGCTCCACGCGTATCTGAGTGTGTGGCTGTATGAGTCAAGGAGTTCCTGATGCGGAACCTTTTTCGCCTCCCCAACTTGCTTCTGAACGTTAGCCTCATGCTCGCTGGCAATGAGTTGTGCAAGGTGCCGCGCTTCCGGTTGTTCAGGATCAATTGAAACAATCTTGAGGACTTCGAGAAGCGCTTCGTCGAAGGAGCGCTTTACCATGAACTGTTTTGCACGCGAGAGGTATTCTTCAATTTTCAGTATCGCAGCTTCGCGCTTGCCATCCTCTGCTGCGCGACGAAGTGCCTCCTCTTCCAGTTTCTGAATCCGCTCTGCTTCAATCTTCTTGCGGAGTTCCTCTTCAAGTCTCTTTCGTGCTTCTTCTTCCTCTGCCTTCCGACGAGCTTCAGCTTCGATCTGCTTCCGTTCTTCTTCAAGCTTGCGGCTTGCTTCCTCTTCAGCCTTCTTTCGCGCTACTTCCTCTCGAACCTTTGCTTCCGCTTCATGTTTCTTTCGTTCTTCTTCGATTCGTTTCTGCGATTCCAGTTCGGTCTGCTTACGTTCTTCCGCCAGCTTCTGTTGGGCTTCTGCTTCCTTGCGCTTTGTTTCCTCTTCAAGCTTTCTTCGCGCTTCTTCTGCTTTCAAACGCTCTTCTTCTTCTCGTTTATGACTGATCTCGCCCTCAAGCGCTCGACGGCGGAGTTCATAATCTGCGCGCTTCTGTTCTTCTTCTTGTCGTTTCTTTTCCTCTTCGATGCGTCGCTGGTCGGCAAGGAGCTTTTTGCGGAGTTCCCCTTGGTCCGTTTGGCGACTTTCTTCCTCACGAAGCTTCTGTTCCTCTTCTCGACGCAGCTGTTCCCGGGATTTCTGTAATTCCGTTTGACTTTTCTCTTTAGGTTCTACGGTGGGAGATACCTTTGAGGACACCTCTGTTTCAGCAGATTGGACGATGGGCTGAGTGAGTGTTTCGGGGTGTTCCTGCGCATACAAAATTCGATCGCGGTATGCACGAGCATAAAAATTCGCCGGATCAATGGCAAGTGTTTTTTCTATTTCTTGCATCGCCGCGACGAGATTTCCCGACTTGAAATACTTGTCGGCATTTTTTAAGAATTCACTCGCCTGCTTCTTTCGAGCATTCTCGTCTACTATGGAATCCTTCTTCTTCACGATCTTTTTTAGTATGTCAGCTGATGGACTGATAGAGTATTTCCTTCATGTAAAGAACGCTTCGGAACGTCAATGATCACGTCTCTCACTCAAGAGGCTCCTGAATGAGCGATTGGAATTCAGGCTGGTCGAACATGTTGTAGAAATCCGCATTGGTGAGCTGATCCAATCGGTAATTGATCCTGATTGCTTGGCGTAATGTCTTCAACGCAGCTTCTTTTTTCTTCGGATCGATCTCTTTCTTCTTTTGTGAGTACATTTGTAATGAATATACCTGAGCTATTTTGTAGATAACATCGGCGTTCTTCGGCTCGAGATCTATCGCTTTACGTGCGTATAACGTTGCATCGGCAAACTTGCCAAACCGTGTCAATGTCAATGCAAGATACACGAGTGCTCGCGTATCCTTGGGGTGCAAACGAACTTCATTTTGGAGAAGTGCCTCAAGGGTACGAAGGCGTTCTTTCCCTTCAGCATATTTTCCCATTACCGGCAGAAGACGGGCAAGCTGGTACATGCTGAAATAATCTTTAGGATTGGAGGCGATATTTCGTTCACATGCTGCAATAACGCGGTTACCCTGCGAGAAGCGGAGATCAGGATCAAATGTAATGGCATCTGCAACAGGTCCGGCAATATACGCAAGAGAATCATCGATAAAGTATAGAACAGTTTCATGGTACCACATGCTTTGGCGTGGCATGCGGGTAAACTCGAAGGCAAGGGCGAGAGTCTTCAACACCTCAGCATCTCGTGGATTCAACTTAAATGCCTGATTCAGTGCGTTGATTCCTTCGGTGACTCTTCCTATTTTGAGATACAGCTTGCCTTCTTCAACATACGCCTCGCCGAAATGCGGCGCAAGTCTTACGGCGGAACCCAGCTGAGCAAGTGCTTCGCGGTACTCTTTCGAGAGCGCCAGTGTTTTACCCAGAGCATGATAACCGTTAGGGGATGATGGATTGATTGACATTGCTGCTTCCGCTAGGTGCCGTGCTTGAGTGAGCACTGAATCGCTTGTATTCCACCCCAGTTCGAATGCTGTTGCCAACACATTTGCTGCAGCGGCTTGGGCATCCGCGAATTTTGGATCTTGCTGTACCGCTTGCATGAAGAGGAGATACGCGTTTTGGAAACTCTCCGCAGTACGGCGATGCAACAGTTCTTTTCCCCGTAAGTAGAAAAGGTATGCATCGGGATTGTTAGTCGGCGGTCCTTGTTCCGTGAACGCCGAAGGGATCTCCTTCGAAGGGACACTCAGGAAATCACTTAGTTGTTTGGCAATCTGGATTGGAAGCTCGCCCAGTGACGCAGTTGTTTTCTGATATTGATATGAAGCTGCGGTATTGCCCATAGAATCGACGAGCTTCACAGTGACGTGTACCGTTTCACCAGAACGTGAGATAGTGCCGTGAAGAGTATAGAAGTAGCCCAACTCATACACTCCGGTTGCAGGCACTAAGGTGTGCTTGGCAAGACCGTAGGAAGAGCCAAAACCCAGGAGGTTTACAGATTTCAGTAGATCAAATCGCTCTGCAACTTCTTCCGCAAGGGAAGAGCCAAGGATTTTTTCCTCGAGGGTGTTGTTGCCACTCGTCCATGGGAGGATCGCGAAAGACGACGGTGCAGTGAAAACATTTTTCTTCACTTGATAGATGATAACTCCCCCTACGAGCAGGACACCCGTGAGAATTCCGATCAGGACTTGTCGGCTAAGAGGCTTCTTGGGCAGAGGTTCCTGACCCATCACTTTCATCGGACGTTTCTTCTTCGACTTTGGCTTTTCTTTGGCCGCGGGCGCAGGGGTTGTTACTTGAAGCTCTTTGATTTTTGCTTCAAGTTCTAAAGCCTCAGGATTAATAGGGTCGTTGACGAGTGCTTTTGCTACCTCTACCAGAGCGTGTTCATAGTCGTTACTCGCAAAAAAACCTTTGGCGTTGGAAAGAAGCGTCTGCAGCCGCTCTTGTTTCTCTTCCTCCATTTGCCGCTGCTCCTCAGCTCGGCGTTGCTGGATCAGTTCCTGGCGCTTTTGCTCTTCTTCCGCCTTTCGCTGACGTTCTTCTCCCTCCCTTCGGAGGTGCTCTTCTTGCTGTCGTCGTTCTTCTTCTGCTTTGAGTCGGGCTTCCTCCTGACGCCGCCGCTCTTCTTCCTCTTGACGTTTCCGTTCCGCTGCTTCTGCTTTCTGCCGGGCGAGATCTTCTTGTCGTTTTCGTTCTTCCTCTGCTTTCCGCTTCAATTCCTGTGCTTCGCGCCGACGTGCCTCGATTTTTTTCCGACGTTCCTCCTCGAGCTTCCGACGAGTATCTTCTTCGTGCTTTCGCAGTGTTTCAGAGTTCCGCCTGCGTTCCTCGTTCGCCGTTTGAAGCATACTCTGAAAGCTTGCTTCTTGCTTTGATCGGAGCGTCTGAAGTGCCTCTTGAGCTTCTTTCTGTGCTGCTCTCTCTAGGCGTGCCGATTCCTCTTGTATCGCCTTCCGTTTTACTTCTTCAACACGGTGCTGGAGTTCTTCTGAATGTTTCTTATCTCCCAAATCCTGCAAGGGATCTCCTTTAATTTAATTTCTAAGCTGGCAAAATATAGAGAAATTACTTAGTAATGTCAACAAAAAAGTGTTTTGTAGCATATTGCTTGAAAACAGGTGATTCGCCACCTTAATTAGCAATTCTTGGCACATTTCATGTTTGGAAACGGACGAAAATGCGATTGATGATTTTTCTTGTAATTGCTGTGATTCTGATTGCTTAAGTGATCGCATATGAGATAAGTCATGTCCGAGACTTTCCGGAATCCATCCGCCGATTTCCAAGTGCATCGACCGCGCAAAGGCAATAGCATACGACCATCACCCCGCATCCGAAATTCATTGACGGTGCGGAGCGCCGTTTGGGAATCCGCATGAAAATCTTGTATATTCTCCCAAGAAAAGGTAATATTTGAATTTAAAAAAACATGAGTCGTCAATGAGGAAAAATCGATCTGCGTTAAGTTCGATGATAAATGGAAAGCAATTTTCCGGTCTTGATCGGAGATATGATGTTGAGAGCAGTGAAACCATTGATGTCGACGTTCTGGAAACGTTTCCGTACGAGTATCCGGGAAGAGATGTTGTCATTAACATCGATAGCGATGAGTTCACCGCCGTTTGTCCGTTCTCTGGCTTGCCGGATTTTGCGACAATCAAAGTGAACTACATACCGAACAAACACATTATCGAGTTACGGTCGTTCAAGTACTATTTACTCTCGTATCGGAACGTAGGAATCTATCAAGAACATGCCGTGAATCGTATCCTTGAAGATCTCGTTCGATGCTGTAAGCCGAAGTGGATGCAAGTAATCGCTGACTATAAAATCCGGGGTGGTGTGCACACTGTTGCAAGCGTCGAATGGGGAAAGAAAGGAGCAATTCGAGCTCGACGGTGAACTGTTTGAAGTCAAAGATGTTGATCTTGCATTGTCACCGGCCCCCTTTTTGAATTTTGACATTTTCACTTTTCCTTGATTACCATGGCTAAGGTTTTTCTCATCATCGGTTCTCTCTCTGCATTCCTCGCTGTCGCGCTTGGCGCTTTTGCCGCCCACGCTTTGAAAACCAAACTCACATTGGATCTCTTCAACATCTGGGAGGTTGGGGTGAGATACCATATGTACCATGCGCTCGCGCTCTTTGCTGTCGCGTGGGTGATCGTTCAATTTCCGGATTCAAATGTTTCGCTGGCAGGCTGGTTCTTTGTTGCGGGAACAGTTATCTTTTCGGGAAGTCTTTACGCCCTCAGTCTGAGTGGCGTTCGATGGATTGGCGCGATTACTCCACTCGGTGGTGTGTGCTTTATTGCCGGTTGGGTTTGGCTTGCGTGGAGTGTGTGGAAATCAGTATAGCTGCATCGTGCGGTTTGTTCAGTCACGATGACCGGAACTTATGCCGAACGAACTCGATAACCGCGGGCAACGTCGAAATGATAATGATGGCGAAGATGACGAGCGTAAAATGGTTCTTCACGCCGGGCAGGTTGCCGAAATAATACCCACCCAAAACAAAAATTCCTACCCAGCCGATCCCCGCCCCGACATTGTATAGCATAAATTTCCCGTAACGCATGAACCCGATCCCGGCGACAAACGGTGCGAAGGTGCGGATAATCGGAATGAACCGTGCGATTACGATCGTCTTGCCGCCGTGCTTTTCGTAGAATGTATGCGTCCGTTCCAGGTATTCTTTATTCAGAAAGCGGACGTTTCTCTTTTGCAGGAACGTTGGACCGAGAAAATGTCCTATGTGGTAGTTCACGATGTTCCCGGCAATCGCTGCAACAGAAAGAAGAACCCATAGCCAGCTTGCGTCCAACGAACCAGCAGCAGCAAATGCCCCGGCTGCAAACAGGAGAGAATCTCCCGGGAGGAAGGGTGTGACGACTAACCCCGTCTCGCAAAATATGATGATAAAAAGGATTGCATAGGTCCAATTGCCGTACAGCGTAATCAGCTCGTTGAGATGAATATCAACGTGCAGGATGAAATCAATGAGGTGTTCAATGAGTTCCAATGCATATCCCCTTCATGAATACAAAATGGCACTAAATATACAAAAAATCTCAGATTGGCGAAACTGGCGTCTGGAGTGTCAGTATCTGAAATATCCGCCAGGCGTATTGTAATGTTTTTTCTTGACATCATCATGGAAATGTAGTATCATGGCTTGGGGAGATTCGTGGGACGGCAACGGCGTCCGGCTTATCTTGTTTCAAGAGAATCACCATCGGACGTTATCTTCCATTCTCAGAAAGGGGTTATCGTCATGAGACCGACTTTCAGTATTTGTATCCTACTTGTTGCAACCACACTCACATGGGCGGGCACTTCACCCTCAGGCTCCTATACCTACACTAGAAATGCGCGGATCGAAGCGAACACCGGTATTCCACGAGCACTGTATTTTCAGAATGCCGGTCCATACCAGGGCACGCCAGAACAAATGGCGCGGCAATACCTACAGGAAAAGGCAAAGACGTTTCGACTCAGCGAAAGCCTCAGCGACCTCAAGACGATCGATGTGCAGGAATCTCCTATGGGATATCATGTCACATTTCAGCAAACCTACCAGGATATTCCCGTATATCGTTCGGATGTAGTCGTAACCGTTGAACGCGCAACAAGCCGGGTGGTATTTACAGTGAACAACTATAAATCGAGTTTAAAACTTCGACAGGTGACGCCAAAACTTGATAGCGATCGCGCGATCCAACTCGCTCGTACCCATCTCAAGGTAAAAGGGAAGTTGATCGGAGATCAAAGCGCCACGCTGATGATCTATGCTGAAGATCCGAAGCGCCCGCGCCTCTCATACCGGGTAATCGTTCCCACCGAAAATCCTCTTGGCGATTGGGAGGTCTTCGTGGATGCGCTCACAGGCGCGGTCTTCAGTGTGAACGACATGGCTCAGTATGCCAACGAGCCATCCCGGCATCAAAAATCTGGACAGGGGATATTAGTCAACGGCACGGGCTATGTGTATGATCCTGATCCGTTGACGACGGCAGGAGTAGCTGGGGGAACTGCCGGCTACACCGATAATAATGACGCCGACAGTCCCCAACTCGATTCACAGCGAGTCCTTGTAACGTTAAACGGTATCACCCAGAACGGGGCGACATATAGTCTCACGGGTCCCTATGTGCAGATCACGGATTTCGAGTCACCGACTGATACCTTCACGACACCCGCGCATCCAGATTCGTTCCGTTTCCATCGGAGTCAACAAGCATTTGAGGAGGTGATGGTCTACTACCACATCGACAAGACCCAACGCTATATCCAATCTCTCGGGTTTAATAGCATTCAGAATCTTTCCATGCAGGCAGATCCTCATGGCTTGAATGGAGCAGATAATTCGCATTACGTTCCGAGTTCAAACCGTATTGCCTTCGGTGAGGGGGGTGTCGATGACGCGGAAGATGCTGACGTGATCTGGCATGAATATGGTCACGCGATCCAGAATGGACAGAAGCCCGGATGGGGTTCAAGCGGTGGAGAAGCGCGTCATATTGGCGAGGGTTTTGGTGATTACTGGGCGGGCAGCTACTCGAAGGCGAACTGGGCGTACGGTTCCGATAATGTCTTCAACTGGGATGGCACTGCGCCTACCGGTGCCCTCCGGACGCTCACAGATCCTCGCGGATACCCGCGCAACGGCGTTGCAGCACTGGAAGTCCATAATGCAGGTCAAATTTGGTCTTCAGTATTGATGGTGCTCTGGTCGGACTTGGGACGGGCGGTGATGGATAAGTTGGTTCTGCAAAGTCACTATCTCCTGGGTGCGAATCCCACCATGCACGATAACGCGTGCGCGATCATTCAGGCTGACCGGAGTTTGTACGGCGGCTCACACATCAACACACTGTTCCAGCGGTTTGTTGCTCGTGGGTTTCTCCGTGTCGACATAGAGTTCGTTATCGATGATACCGGCAGCATGAGTGAGGAAATCGGAGGAGTGCGCGACGCTCTGACGGCATTCCTTGCAGGATTCAAGGCGGATACATGCATCGTGTATCAACTCACGACATTCAAAGATGACGTGACACAACGAGATCTCACAATTGACCTAAACGTCATTCGAAATCAGGTCGCTGGACTCTACGCCAGTGGCGGCGGTGATTGCCCCGAGGCATCTGTGGAAGCACTCACCGCTGTGAAGGATACTGTGAGAAACGGTGGTGTCATTCTCCTTGCGACCGATGCCGATCCCCATCCGGGGTTGAATCTCGGTACTACGATCTCCGCACTACGGGCTCGCGGCATTCGCGTTAATGTTCTGCTTTCTGGTTCGTGCACTGAATCTCCTCCTGTGGCTGGCCCTCTGGCGCCGAGTCGTATAGCACCCTCCTTTAATTCGCGGGCCGATATGCGCGCTGGTTCACAGGACCCATCCAAAGGTCCTGATGGCCGTATCTATCAACATGCGCGGGCACTCTCTGATACACTCATTCTCGGCGATGAGGACTACATCGAGGTCAGTCTTCCCTTCGGCTTTTCATTTTGCGGAAAGACGTACACCTCTGTGTTCGTCAACTCAAACGGTTATATTACGTTCGGAGGTGGGACGATCGAATATTATCCCTATCCATCGTATCTCGTTAGTGGATTGCGAAGAATCTGCGGTCTTTGGGCAAATCTCTATCCACCGGGTGGAGGGACCATCACCGCACGCCAGGTCGGACCGGAGTTCCACATTTCCTACATGAACGTACCCGACTACTATTACTCGTCCAACACTGCCCGCTTTACCATACGATTGCGATCGGACGGCACATTCCGCGTCGACTATGACACGACGACCGTGAACTATGGGATAGCAGGCTTCAGCGCAGGTGGCAGTTCTTCCAGTCCTCCACCGGAAATCGATCTCTCAACCGCTTCGCAGCCTATTGTGGCAGGGGCACTTGGCACTGCATACGAATCCTTCGATGCATCGGACGTCGATCTCTCCGGACTTTCAATCGAATACGCCGCATGTACCTTCAATCCCCCCACGGGGACAATCAGCGGGATGAAATTCAATGATGCCAACGCAAACGGTGTACGAGACATCTCGGAAGGTGGGTTGAAAGGGTGGACCATCACGGTGTCGGGACCAATATACCGCTCTACAGTTACCGACTCTCTCGGTCATTATAATTTCGTCGACTTACCGATGGGATCGTATTATGTTTCTGAGTATTCCCAATACCTATGGACGCAAACCTACCCGTCGAATGGCTACTACTACGTAACAGTAGATTCGGGTGCGACAATCGACACACTCGACTTCGGTAATTTTCTTGGGTCAGGCATTGCGGGAACAAAATTCTATGATGCGAACAATAATGGTGTGAAGGACTTTGGAGAGGTCGGACTCCAAAGCTGGAAGATTCGTATCACTGGTCCCCGCAATGATTCGACGATTACATCGGTGTATGGTTCCTACGCTTTCAACGCTCTGCCACCAGGCACCTACACCGTCAGCGAGGAGGTTCTAGGTGGCTGGACGCAAACATACCCTCTCTCGGGCTCATGGACAGTGGTTATCGATTCACCGGGGAGTAGCATCACGAATATTGACTTTGGTAACTACGCCCCACCGGCGGAAATTCATGGAATGAAATTCCATGACCGCAATTCCAATGGTATCAAGGACGTCAATGAGCCGGGACTCGCGGGATGGTATATCTACGTCTCCGGCACGTCGAGTCTGTACACTGTAACCGACAGTCTCGGCAATTACTCCTTCACTAACCTGGCGCCTGGTGTGTATGATATGAGTGAGGGATATCAGTCTGGCTGGTACCAGACGGTCGGAGTGGGCACCGTTACACTCAATCCGGGTGATGTGGCAGTCAACAAGGACTTTGGCAACTACAAACCACCCGGGGCGATCGAAGCATTTTCTCAGCTTGCTGCTGAGACTGGTGGATTCTTTGCCTACGTTCCCGAGGTGAATGGCGGAGACACGACCGAAGCTCGGCGATACAAGAACATTGCATACAACATTGTGCAGGGCGGCATTGCCAAGTCGATCGGGCTGACACAGCCTCCGAAAGTCCCTGCCGGTGCGACCCTAGATGTGACGATGACTGGCTCAAACACAAACTTCGAACCCGGCACAACGGTTTCAATCTCGGGCTCAGGCGTGACGGTTTCCGGTGTGACGGTATTGTCCCCCATTGAACTCGTCGCCGAGATCGTGGTTGATACTGGCACCGCGCTTGGATTCAGGGACGTCAAGGCAATCACGGACTTGGGTGGAGGAGTGATCGATACGGCAATCGGCATTCAGTCGATTCAGATTACCCAAGCACCCGTCACTCCATCGATACTAAGCATTGCTCCTCCCGCCGGCGCTGTAGGTGATTCATTGACGGTTATTGTCTCATCGATCAATACGAACTTCACCAACTCTTCTGTCCTTGATCTGGGTGCGGGAATAAGTGTGTCGAACGTAGCTGCTGTTACGCCCACGAAGCTCAGCGCGCGCATTCGCGTCGATACTGCAGCGACCATCGGATTTCGGAGCGTTACAGTGACAACCGGCGGAGAAGTGGCTTCTGAAGATGTTCCCGGACCTTTCTTGGTCACTTCGACATCGTTGGAGATTGCCGTCATAGCGCAAGTGTTGCCCGGCACCGCCTATCAGGGTGATTCGCTGACGATTGCCATTACGGGGTCGAACACGCACTTCGAAACAGGGACCTCGGACGTCTCGTTCAGTGGATCGGGAATAACCGTTCTTGCCGTCAGAGTTCTTTCGCCGACCCAGATCGAAGCGGATCTGCAAATCGATCCACTCGCTCCACTGGGATATCGAGACGTGTTCGTGACGACGGGCGTGGAGGTTGCCACGGCGCTCAACGCCTTCAACGTGGCTTCTCCACCAGTGGGTGTTGAGGAAGAGAAACCTACACCGACATCGTATTCTTTGCGGCAGAGCTATCCGAATCCCTTCAACCCGACCACGACGGTTGAGTTTGATCTGCCACAACTCGCGAAGGTAACGGTGAAGATCTACGATGTTCTGGGTCGTGAAATTGCCCGGATTGTGGATGGAGAGGAATATACTGCCGGAACCTACCGCATTACGGTGGATGGAACCAACATGGCTTCCGGGGTGTACTTCTACTCGATGCGCGCGCAGTCTGGCTCAGAGACATTCACGGATATCAAGAAGATGATCTTGATGAAGTGACCGAGTGGTTAAATTGCTGAGTACAGAGTAAATGTGAAAAGCCGATCCACTTGTGTGGGTCGGCTTTTTGTTCTCTCGAAGAACTGTCCCGCATTGCAAGAGGGCTTCATTGTTCTCTTATTCCACCAACACAAAATCAATCTCCCTCTCCTCGGGATCGACGCGCACGACCTGGATTGTCACCTTATCTCCTAAACGATATCGTTTCTTCGTGCGTTTGCCGATGAGAGCATAGTTCTTTTCGTCATAGACGTAGTAGTCATCTTCCATGTCGCGAACACGAATCAACCCTTCAACCAGTAAGTCGGCAATTTCGACAAAGAGTCCAAAGTTCGTCACGCCAGAAATGATTGCATGGAAATGGTCGCCAAGGTGGCGTTTCATGTATTCAACTTGCATCACCTTCACAGACGCGCGCTCTGCTTCCGTTGCTACACGCTCCTGATCCGAAGATTGTCTACAGACATCAGGCAAGAGTTTGACAAGCTGCTCTCGCCGTTTGTGTGGCATCTTGTGTGCATATTCAAACAAAAGCCGATGCACCATCAGGTCAGGGTAACGACGGATGGGCGATGTGAAGTGTGTGTAGTATTTGAATCCTAATCCGAAGTGACCGATGTTGTGTTCGGAGTAGATTGCCTTCGCCATCGAGCGGATAGCGACTTCATTAATGACATTTTCTTCCTCTTTCCCCTTCAGGTCGTTGAGGAGCTTCTGAAGCGCGCGTGAGGTGAGACCGCCGCTGACGTTGAGTGAATAACCGAGGTGTTCAACAAACGACGCCAAGTCCTGCAGTTTTTCCGGCGGTGGTGCATCGTGGATGCGGAAGATGAACGGTCGAATAGTATCTTCCTTCACGAACAGTCCGATATGTTTTGCAACGACCTGGTTTGCGAGAAGCATGAATTCCTCAACAAGACGGTGTGCATCCAGTCGAACTTTGCGCACAATCTCTGTCGGCTTTCCCTCATCATCAAAACGGAATTTTGTTTCCACAGATTCAAAATCGATGCTGCCTTCACGTAGTCGTTTCTTTAACAGCATCTGGCTTAAGCCGTGCATTCGTTTGATAGTTTCAGCAAAATCTCCCCGACCCGTTTCGGTGATATTCTGGACCTCTTCATAAGTGAATCGTCTCTTGCTGTGAATGATGCTCTTGACGATCTCATAGTCTTTCACTGTTCCTCGCGAGGTAACCGTCATGAGCGCACTGTACGCCAGACGATCTTCTCGTGGACGTAAACTGCACAGATCATTCGACAATTTTTCGGGAAGCATGGGTATCACCTCGTCGGCGAGGTACACACTCGTGCCGCGTGTCAGCGCTTCATGATCGAGTGCCGATCCTTCGCGGACATAGTGACTCACGTCTGCGATGTGAACGCCGAGACGTATGTTGCCATCCTCTAATTCTTCGAACGAAACAGCATCATCGAAGTCCTTTGCGTCTTCCGGATCAATCGTGACACAAACCAGATCACGCAAATCTACACGTTTCTTGATTTCTTCAGGCGGAATCGTTTCACCGATACGTTCAGCCTCGACGAGGACCTGTTTCGGGAAATGGAGAGGAAGCCTGAACTCTCGTGCCACGGCGGTCATCTCAGCTCGTACCTCACCCGATTTACCGATGATTTCGATGATCTGACCTTCCGGATTAAGGCTTCGCGATTCCCACGAGTCGATCTGTGCGACTACTTTTTGTCCGGGACGCGCACCGTTTGTTTTTCCTTTCGGGATATAGATGTCGCGTCCGTTTATCGCGTTATCAGGTACGACAAAAAAGAAACTTTTGCTTTTTTCGAACACACCGACGATCGGCTTCTGACTTCGCTCAATCACTTCCACTATTTCACCTTCGCGACCTTGATCTTCAGCATGTTTGCGGTCGCTGCCGGAACTGACATGTGCAAATAAGACAACACTGACAGTATCACCATCAAGTGCGGTTCCGAGGAAGCGGGATGAAATGGTAACCTTTCCTTCAGCTGGAGGGAGAAGGTGAACGATTCCCGTTCCCTGCTTCGTCATCTTGAGCGTTCCCGTCAACCGGTGGGAGGGAGGAGGAACTGCGTGACCGTTCGCTCGCTGAAGCTTTAGCGAAGGCGAGCCGTAGCGTTTCTTCTTTCCGCGATCGATTGTCTTCGCTTGGTAGAGCTCATTGAGCGCGCGCAGCAGCAGCCGGTATTCCGCTTCTCCTTTCATGGAAAGTCTTCGAGCAAGCACTCTCGATTTGAGCTGCTCATGTGGATGTTTCGCAAAGAAGAGGAGGATTTTCTCTTTGAGCGACGCTAAGGTATCATCGGTCATGAATCAGAATGAGAATCGGTAATAGAGGCGGGCGCTGTTAGTGGCGTTCGTTGTTTTATCTTCATTGGTGGCTTCACTGCCTTCTACCCTGCGCTCGAATTCCAAGAAGAGGTTGCGGATTGATCTGGAGTTGAAGACGTCACCGACGTTCAACTGATAGGTGACGTTGGCATTGCCTAAGTTGTTCAGGATTTTCCCGCCGAAGCGAAAGTATCCTTTGAACGCTTCACCGCTCAGCCGCAGGTCGGCGTTTTCCTGCAGGCCGCCGGTGCCACCGTACGTAAACTCTGCACTCCGGATGAAAGGAAATTCCTGCCGGAGAAAGTCGGTGAGGATGCCGGAGAGCAAATTGGATGTGAACCCTGAGACACCTGCTGAACCGAAATTGCTCGCGATGTTTTGACGCTCGCTCGATGTCAAATCTTCGCGGAATTTTCCTGTCAGAATGAACGAAATCGCATCCGACTGGACATCTCCACCTTTCGCCTGTCTGGACCAGTCTTCCGGATCTTCGCCGCGACGGCGCTGAACTTTCATCGACATATCGAGCTTCGGCTCATATCGTTTGCCGGTGATTTTCAATTCAACAATAACCTTCTGTTCTGTCAGAGGTTTCTCGTCCGCATTTGGCTGACTGGTGAGTGTTGCCTCGTCTACCTGACGGTACCCCTCGTAGGTCGCGTTAATATCGAGTTCCGGGTTATCCCATTGTCCGGTGAAGTTCAGTTTACCGGTAGCGTCAAATTTCTTGAAGAAGTTGTAGTACGATCGGGGTGAAACGGAGATCTCTCCGTAAATCGTAGGAGTGCCCTGATTGTTGACGGCTGTTACTTTTCCCTCCAGCTCTGCGTAGAGTTCCTCATTCGTTGCCGGAGTGAAGACCATTCTCATCGCGGTCGTCCCTTGGGTTTCGATGCTGAGATTATAGCGGAGCCGTTCAAGGATTGGTGATTCGTAACGAGGGGTATTCAATAAGACAGCTTCATTTGCGGAATCACCGACGAGATAGAACTTCGAATGCTTTTGTTCGAGCGGTGACTTGCGCGAGGAATCATCGACCACAATATAGTTGAGTTTCAGGTTTGAATTCATCGTTCCAGTTTTGGTCGTTGGTGGGAAAACCAGATTTGCTTCGCGGATCAATAGTTTGCCGGAGAGAAACGGATGATCCAATGAGCCAGTGACCCGCAACCCGTCGCCTCCGATCTCGGCGAAGAGGGTTCCATACATTGTTGGAACGGTTTTTCGCGTCGCAGCCGTCATTAATAGCAACTGACCGAATGCCGTCAAATCGAATGACGCGATCTCAAAATTCTTGATCGCTATCGATCCCGTGAAATGAGCTTCGCCGTTCAAACCCTTCTCTGGAACGTTTGTTACCGTGAACGATTTCAACATGATTTGGTCGCCTGATGGTTCAAGATCACCGGAGACGATATAGCCGATGTTGTTGGGACCAAAGATAAATCGAACATCCCTTAGGGAGATCGTTCCGGCATAGCGGGGATTGCGTGGCGTCCCGTTGAGCGTAAGATTCGACCGAAGTCTGCCGGTCAGATTTTCAAAGTCTGGCAGAAGTGGGTCGAGTACATTGAGATCAAATCCTTCGGATAAAACTTGTAGATGTTGCTCCTGATCAGGGAATCGCTCTTCGACATCAGTGAATGCAAGATTAATGGGGAGGGTCCCCTTGATGACAAGACTGTTGACGCTATCCGAGGAAGATGTTTTCACGTTTACATCGATGACCGCCGATTGTGAACTGTAATCAATGGAGGCAATGACTTGACCAATGTGTGTTTGGAGAAAATAGGTGTCTTCACTGAAAGCGTTGAACCTGATCACGGGTACGCTCATTGATCCTCCGAGGTGAACATCGGCATCGGCGTGTCCTGCGAATCCTCGTCCTGGTTCTGCAAGGTCGGCAGCGCGTGACCATATATTGATGCCTGAAAGATCGAATTTCCTGAGTGAGGCGTCAAAATCGAAGTCACCGGAAGGATGCAAGATGCCTGCGGTAGAGAATGTTTCGTCATTCCGCTTCATGACGGCGTGCATCACTCTGACACCATCGAGATTGAGCCGGAACTGCACGTCTTGTTCGTTCTGCCATGCGTAGTTTCCTAAGGAAACGCGCAACGTATCCAGATCGAAAACGTAGGTGTGAGTTTGAACTGAAGTTTTACCCAGAAGTTGAATCGCGTAGGTAGAATCAATAATGCCGCTCGCGCCAAAATCACCGGCAAGATTATTGTATTTCACGTTAACCTGAAGGCCAGTCAGCGATGTCGTATTCAAAAGCCCCGAGCTGAAAGAGCAATCGAGTGTGCCCGTAAGCTGCTCCAGGGTGTTTATATCACTCAGGGAATTTGCTTGGAGATCGATTGTCCCGGTGTTCAACAAGATTCCTCCCTTCACTGTCCCTACATAGAATTCATCGAATGTTCCCGCGCAGGAAAGTGAGAGACGATCGACTGTGCCTTTCATGGTGCCTTTTAAGTTCGCGCGTGCATCGAATGGCGATCCCCCCAACAGCGAAGCGATGGGTTCAAGGTTTTTGATGTTCATGATGTAGTCAAAATTCATTTGTCGCTCTGCTTCGGTATGCGGACGAACGATAAACTTGGAGGATTTTTTCTCACTCACTTCCGAGTCGGGCGATGCGTGTCGCTTGATCGTCTCTACAAGATTTTCTGCTTGGTGGACGAGTGTGGCTGTCGTCAGGTCAAGGTCGAACTTTCCCGTGATATCGAGATCAGCCAATGATGACTGTAACGATAGATGTTTATCATCTGGTGTTTGTTGATCGAGAATGATGTGGACCGTTTCTTCAGATAGGTCTCGATCCTGGAACGTTGAAGGGAGCAGTTCAAGGGTAACGTCGCCACTCATGTCGTCAATATTGTGTCCCGACCCGCTGAGCTTTGCCCGAAGAGTAAGATTGCTCGCGTACTCTTTGTTGTTCAGGATGTTCGCGAGATCAAACGAAATAAGCCCGACGTCTCCTCCAAAGCGGGGAAGCTTTGCATCGGTGAAGTCGGCATGTGCGCGAAGAGTTGCCCTCATTTCCCGGGCAGTCAGTACCACCGCCCCTTCCAATCGGTGTGGCAAAGCATTGATGGAAACTTCAGCAGTTGAAATATCAGCTTTTTGAAAGCGTGATGAATCGGCTGTCATCTTTAGGTTTGCTGTCATGTTATCGATAGAAAATCCCCGACCGGAAACCTTTCCCTTCGCGTTGAGAAAAGTCTGCAGTTTCTTGTTGCCAAGAACCATCCCCAGATTCAGGCTATTCGTCGTAAAGGTCGCATCGTACGTCGGAAGTGGTCGATCGAGAGTGAGATTTCCATTCATAACGATTCCTCCACACCGCCCTTTAAGTGTTGTCTGCGATTTGAAATTCCACGGATTGCCAACAAACTCACTGAAGAACGATAATTGTCCGAGACTGTCAAACCGGGGAAGGTCGAACCTTGGCATTAATTTGTTGGCATCAGACGGATCGAATTTGCTATCTCCCACCAGAACGTCGAGGAAGAGTCGATCGGGTGTGTGCAAGTTGCGGATGTTTCCGGAGATGTTGAACGTGCTCGTATACGTTTGAACGTTGAGATGTTTGATGGCAAGGTTTCCGAACTCACCACCTGCCTCAAGATCGACGAATGCGGATCCCGAGAGAAAATCAACCTGCGAGATGAAACTGCGCAGCTCGCCGAAGTCGATGTTCTTTGCTCGCAATTGAATCTGGGTTGAGTCATGTTCCAATCCGCGGAGATCAAATCGATCGAAGATATTCACACCATGGATACCGGCGTCGAGCTCGAGATACGAGTGACTGGTCTGGATGATTGTATTCTTCGCGCTGAACCCTTTGTCGGTGAGTGTGAACTCTCCCTTGAAATGGGAGAGTTCGAATTGTGACTGAGGAGAATAGAAATTCGCATGGACTACACGGACCCTATAATCATTCGGATGGATGGAGGCACTCATCTGAAGATTGAGATCGTTGATGGAGAAATTATGATATTCGACATACGAGGCTGGCATCGTTCGATGGTTGGGTGCTGAGAGTGATGCCAAGTCGGCAACAGTGATCGTTCCATTTTTTAGCTCGATATGGTCGAAGTTGAGCGCCCAAGCGAACGCGCTCCTCGAGGTGTCCTCAGGGGCTTTCATGAGGGTACTCAGGTTCCATGTTCCGGCTGCAGTCCGCACGAAATGAATGGTCGGCTGCTCGATGATGAGATAGTGCATGCTCAACTTTTTTTGCAACAACGTGAGAGGATCATAACGGCACGTCAGTTTACCTGCGGTGACAAATGGCTCCTCGCCGGAATATACAGCGATAGAGTCAATAGTAAAGCCGTTGAGGAAATTTCCACCGATCGTGCCAAGCTGCACTGTCCCATTGAGGTTTGTGGAGAGCGTGGAGACCAGCATGAGCCGTAGTCGGTCTTTGAAAAATTGAGTCTGGGTGAACAGGGCGAGGAGGGCAAGAAGAACTACAAGGACTGCCGTTACAAAACCAATGATCTTCGCCAGCCGTTTGAGGACTTTCATCGCGAGCTTCAATGCGTCGAATATTTCTGAAGGATTCGCTCAATGATATTCGTGGTTGAGCGATCTGGCACGAACTCGATGGTTGCCACCTTTCCTCCGGCTTGTTCAACGACCTCTCTGCCAACGATCTTATCGATGCTCCAGTCGGCACCCTTGACGAGAACATCAGGAACGATTGCGCTGATCAACGCGAGGGGAGTGTCTTCATTGAACAAACAGACGTAATCCACGGGAGTGAGGTTGGCAACGACGAATGCTCGATCCTCCTGAGGAACAACCGGGCGTTGGTCTCCTTTGATCCGGCGAACCGATTCATCACTATTGATGCCGACGACCAAGGTGTCACCGGACGCCTTTGATTTGGTCAGATATTCGATATGACCTCGATGAATGATGTCGAACACTCCGTTTGTGAAGACAACGTGTTTCTTTTGCCGGCGGAGCGACGTGCGGATGGTCTTCAACTCTTCAAGCGTGACAACTATTCCCATCGTATTGCCTTACGTCGGGAGATGGTTGTTGTCGTCAGCGACGGATCGTTTGAGTTCTTCAATATCGATCGGGACAATGCCGACATAACCGCACACGATCCCACCGGCAAAATTCGCGAGCGTAGAGGCTTCTTTAACCGTCGCTCCGCCGACGAGCGACATCGTCAGAGTTGAGATCACTGTATCTCCCGCCCCGGAAACGTCTGCAACGTTGCGCGCTTTTGTCGGCATGTGAGAAATTGACCCATCACGTTCGAACAGTGACATTCCTTGCTCACCGAGCGTAAGGAGAACGTTCCCCACGTGCAGTCTCTCTAACAGTGCTTTCCCCGTCGCCTGGATATCCTGCTCGTTTCTCAACCGTGTGCCCATCACTTCTTCAGCCTCTTTCCGGTTCGGTTTAAATACTGTAACGTTTTTGTACTCGAAAAAGTTGTTGAACTTCGGGTCAACGGTGATGACTTTGTTCTCCTTGGTTGCAACATTCACCAGTCGGGCGATAAGATCCTTGACAATGACTCCCTTATTATAGTCTTCAATAATGATTCCATCGATAGCATTAATGTTGGCTCGAAGTGCATCAAGTATCTTTTCCTGGATCGGAGGGGAAATGTCTGCCTTCGATTCGCGATCGATGCGAACAACGTGCTGGCTGTGTGCGATGACGCGAGTTTTGACGGTCGTGGGTCTGGATGAATCGATGATAACACCTTCGGTTCCGAAACCGTTATCACGGATGATCTCGAACAATTGTTTGCCGCTATTATCTTCACCGATGACGCCGACGAGGAGCGGATCGCCGCCCAGCGATTTAATATTTTTCGCGACATTTGCAGCACCACCAAGCCGTGCCTGTTCTGTCTCCATGTCGATGACCGGTACAGGTGCCTCAGGTGAAATTCGGTTGACGCTCCCCCAGATGTATCGGTCAAGCATCAGATCTCCAACGACTGCGATCCGTTTGTTCCTCATGCTGGTAAGGAGTTGATCCACTCGTTGTTCAGAAATCTGAATCACAGCGTTTATTCCTTCGAAAAAGTCATTAACGATTCGATAGAATATAGGCAGAACCACTAAGAGAATCAAGTACTTACGTGATACGTGTCTTTGGATTTTCCGACGGTAATTTCTATATTCACAGCGTCATGAACACACGCCATCGAATCTCACAAACGCAGCTCAAGTACGTTCAGAAGCTCACACAAAAAAAGTATCGCGAGACAGAGAAGAAATTCCTGATCGAAGGAACACGTCTCGTTGAAGAAGCACTCTCCTCCGATTGGCAGGTTCTGACGTTACTCATGAGCGCTTCGTTTCAGAAGAACAGAGAATGTGAAACCATCATCAGGCAAGCGGAGAGCAAGAAGATTCCGGTTCTTAATATAAGTGACCCCGAGCTAAAAAAACTATCAGATACTGTAACCGCACAGGGGATTGTCGGTGTTGTTGCAGCGAAGGAGTGTCTGCCGTCTCACCTGTGGACATCTCTTCCACAACGAGCAGTCATCGTTGCGCTCGATGACGTCGCCGATCCGGGAAACGTCGGTAGCATCCTCCGCACGTGCGACTGGTTCGGGGTGGATGCCGTGTTGCTCAATAAGAATGCCGTCGAGACCTTCAACCCGAAAGTTGTGAGAGCATCGATGGGCGCGGTGTTTCACCTTCCGATTCTGCCGGATGTTGATTTGCCGCAGATTCTGCGAGAGGCGAAGAATAAGGGATTTCATATCATCGCGACAACTCTGGAAGGCGGACAACCTCTCCCGATGAAATCGCACCCTCAGAAATATATCGTTGTGTTCGGGAATGAAGCGCACGGGGTATCGAAAGAGATTGTCGACGTCGCGGACACCACGATCACCATTCCAAAGTTCGGGAGAGCGGAGTCGCTGAATGTAGCTATTACCTGCGGGGTCACCCTCGGGATGATGCGGCTGAGCGTTGGCAAGGAATAAGCGATCATTCACTATAACATTGGGTCAATGGCAGGCCCGCCTGAGGTAGGCAAGTTTGACGACGCGGATAAAAGATAGATATTAGAAAAACAAATCTTATCCCATTGCGAAAAAATTGACACTCACCTGCGACATATTTTCATTAGAATGGCGATAACTTCTTTCCTTCCAATAGGTTAATCCTGTTACGGTATTTCCCACCTTGACTTCTTACTTTTTCCTGATATATTGTTACTTAGTCTGACCTAGTCATCATTCATGAAATCAGGCATCTCGCATCCACGCTTGAAATAGGTAATGACGGCCCTTCACACTGTGCTCATTATTGGGGATGGTGTATTGTCTTCTCGTATGGGAATTGTAATGTCTGAAAATTCCCGAAGCAACTGTGAAACGACTCGAAAAGATTACTGAACAACCGATCAAGGAACAAATCATCATGAAGTGAAAAGATCAAACGTCTAAGAACCCAATGACAACGATAAACTTAGTAAGGAAGTGCGCATGAGGATATTATGTGTTGTATTGTTACTTGTGGTTATGCAGCAAGTGAACGAAGCACAACAGACGTCAACAGCCACAGGCTATAAGATTGAATATGGGAGAATCTTTTTCACTATCGATGAGGGCAGGGCATGGTCAGAGATGCCTGTGCCGTTCAAAGATGTTTTACTCATTGCATGGAACAACACGAAGAAACCTTACTCCTTTCTCGCAGCAATTCAGGGTCGGCTGTATCGCATGTGTGGAGATTGCAAGCATTGGGACGTGGCGCTAGACGTTTCGCCTTACTTTATACCCCAAAAGCTCATTGTGTCTGCTGCAAATCCGCATGAAATGTGGCTGGCGGGAACGCAGACGAATATGACAGAAGTGTTTTACAGCTTTGATGGCGGTGCAGTGTGGTCACCAGCAGTGATGTCTGGACAACCGATTGAGAACCTCCACCTCGACCCGGCTGATAAGCGGAAGGCATGGTTCAGTCCAATTGAGAAAACACAACCAAGAGAGAAAAAGCCATGAGAAGATGGATGACGGGTCTGATGTTACTTGGATTGTTAGGATCGTTAGAGGCTTACGCCCAAGACACCTCCTGCGGCATCGTGTGGTATCCGGCGATACAGCTCTCCGACAGTACGTACAGCGCTGTGCGCACTCAAGTTGCATTATCAGGTGATGATACCGTGTATGTGATATGGGAAACTGACAGTGGCGCGCCTGGGGTCAAACGGTTCCCTTTTGCCCGAAGTGTGACAGGTGGAAGCTCTTGGGAACCTGTGCGAGATCTTGATGAAGTCCGTATATTTGTGTAAAAATTAGGAGGTGCCGCTCCGGTTGGTTAGATTTGAAGTGAGCAAACCACAAATTCTAATCAAATAAAAGGAGACAGCACCATG
This sequence comes from Ignavibacteria bacterium, assembly GCA_016178625.1. Classification (GTDB taxonomy): domain Bacteria; phylum Bacteroidota; class Ignavibacteria; order UBA10030; family SZUA-254; genus JACOSX01. The sequence continues at coordinate 32 of JACOSX010000170.1, read as the reverse complement.
AATAAGAAGATACGGCCCTCGGAGAAGAAGAG
>JACOSX010000168.1 GCA_016178625.1 Ignavibacteria bacterium | reverse complement strand
TCAACCATAGATTGCCCCCATCATCTTTAAGAATCGTCAGGACCATGTCATCATACATCCCTTGTTTCATGGTACAGGCAGTGAACCTCCCGTTTTTTCCGACTGAAGCGGCGACCTGTTCGCCTACAGGCACGGCACCTTTGACGGAGAATTGGATAAGTCCTCCATTGGTGCCCAGCAAGAGAGTGCCCTCATCGTCTTCAACGATCGAGAAGACTTTATTTGCGGATAGCCCATCTGCCATCCCGTAGTTAGTAAATGTTCCATCCCTGAACCGATTTAATCCTCCGCCGTCTGTTCCAATCCAAATAGTTCCTTCACGGTCCTGATAAAGGCAGGGAATACTATTATGAGAAAGTCCGTCTTTGGTCGTGTAGCTAGTAACTCTTCTGTCTTTTCCATTGTGGGCGGAGAACCGGTTGAGGCCACCCATGGTGCCAACCCACAGATCACCCTCCCGGTCTTCATAGATCGATCTCACGTCGTCATTTGCTAAACCATCCTTTGTAGTATAAACAGAGAATCTCCCATCTTTGAAACGATTGAGTCCGCCAGCACCTGTACCGACCCAGAGGCTTCCATCTTTGCTTTCGGCAAGTGAGAGCACGATATTATTCGACAGACCATCTTTTGTCGTGTAGGTAACAACCTGGCCGTTTTCGAACTTGGACAATCCATCCTGAGTTCCGATCCACAATGTGCTCTTGTGATCTTCTAAGACTGTCCATACCGTATTGCCAACTAACCCTTCTGTGGTAGTGAAGACCGTAAATTTTCCCTCCTTTAAGCGCTGCAAACCACCACCGTTAGTACCAATCCATAGGCTCCCTTCTCGATCTTCAAAGAAACACTCTACAATGTTGTTCACTAATCCCTCTTTAGTCGTGTAGCTTGTAAACTGACCATTATAAAATCGATTTATCCCGCCGACTGTACCAATCCAAAGGCTACCCTGCCTGTCTTGAAAGAGTGTCCTCACAAAATCGTTTGAGAGACCATCTTTGACAGAAAAGGTTGACCATTTTCCATCCTTGAATCGACTCAACCCTGAGGCCGTGCCGATCCAAAGAACACCTGATCGGTCTAGACAAATCGCCCTGACGGTGTTATGTGATAACCCTTCCTTCGTAGTAAAGGCAGTAAATTTTCCGTCCTTGAATCGGTTAAGCCCGCCGCCTCCGGTCCCGATCCAGAGAGTCCTGTCGCTATCCTCGTTGAGTGACCAAACATAATCGTTCGACATCCCATCCTTCGAGGTAAAGCTGACGACGTGTGCCTCCTTTTCGCTAGAGGTGGACAACCGGGCAAGACCACCCGCCGTTCCGACCCAAATGCCTCCGTCATGCGAGGCACACATCGACCTCACAACACCGTTCGGCAAGCCGTCCGAGACCGCGTATAAAGTGAATTGCCCATTTCTAAATCGAACAACACCGGCTTCAGTGCCAATCCATAAATTCCCATCACTGTCCTCACACAGTGCTGAAACGCTATTGGCTTTGATGGCTTCAGTGTTCCCTTTGTCAAAAACGGTGAACCGGACTCCATCGAATCGTGCAACTCCTTCCTCAGTCCCAATCCAAAGATATCCATCGCGGGTCTGGAGGATCGCTTGAACATGGCTCTCGGGCAGGCCATCCTTGGTTTGCCAAACATCAGCGCTGAATTGCGAAATAGCTTTCTTCGGGTCGAGTGAAAATGCTTTATCAACTGACAGAAAAAGAAAAATACTGAGGATTATAGGACACACAAGGATCTGTGCTTTTGACATTGTACAAAGGAATTCACAACGTAATGCATGGTACACATTACTCAGACCCGCGTTAGGCGTATGGATAGATCGGAGAAAGAAACCTGCGCGCAGGAACGTAGTATTCGTTCGTTTTCGACTTGCGATATCGGCTTTCGAGGCTCTCGGAGGGAGTTCGCGCGATTGTGCTGTCCTGTTGTGTATAGTACGCAGAAGTTGAGTAAGTTTATCTTTGATCATGGCTGGTGTAAAGAGGTTCGACTGATGACCAAGGGACACTCACCCGGTCCAAGGTTGATCAAAGTAAAGGCTCACCTTAAGGATCATACCTCACGGCAGCCGAGGATGGATTCATTAGGATGCGCAAGGATATGTTGCCCCTAATTTCAGATCCCGCGCTAAAGTTAATATCAGTCACTTAAAGATAGTAAGAAAAGGAAAATTAAAAATCAACAGGTTGGTCAACGGTTGGAAGAGGGAGAAACAATCAGTGTATGCTATTATTTTACTACCAGTTAGAGGAATCGGTATTCTTCTATTATGATTCAGAACCAAGCATTTTCTGAAAAGGCAAGTATTAAGATGTGGTGCTGAATGCCTTCCGACTGAGTCATCCAGAAGATTCTGCTAATGAATCATCTCCCCGTCTGGAACAATGTGTTTCTCGCTCTTCCGATCGTTGCGGTTCCCACAAATCTAAAGAAGATTTCGAGACCAGAAAAAATGTGTCCGTTAACAGCTTTCAATTGAAGGAGGAAAGAACAAGGAGCAGCAGTTATTCCACCTTGCGATGTCGTAACCGATCGAGGGCAACCGCAACGATGATGATACCGCCAGTAACAATTTCCTGTACCCAGTTGGGCCATTCCATTTTTGTGCTGCCATTGGCAACGACCGTCATGATCAATGCACCCACAAGGCTTCCGAGCACAGTACCTTCGCCGCCTGCGAGGCTCGCACCGCCGATGACCACTGCCGCAATAATATCCAACTCCATCCCAGCGGCCGTCGTCGGGTCACCAACAGTCAGATAGGAAAACTGCAACACTCCGGCAAGAGCAGCAAAGCCTGAACCAAGCATGTACACGATGAGTTTTGTTCTCTCAACGGGCACACCGCAAAGTCGTGCTGTTTGCTCATTTGATCCTACAGCAAAGATGTGTCGTCCGCGTTGGGTGTATCGCAAGAGACCTCCTACAAAGAGCGCAAGGATAACCATGAGCCATACCCCGGGTGGCAAGAGCATCCATTGCTGATCACTCGATAACGTGTTGAGCAATCCGTTCAGCCAGCTACTCGGCGCAACAATTACTTGCTCATTCGCTAGTCCTTTCGCCGCGCCCCTCAACGCGCCCCACATGCCCAACGTAGCGATAAACGGGGTTAGCTTCAGACGAGTAATGAGCACACCGATGATGGAACCACACAGTGCGCCGGCTGCAACTCCACCCACCGCCGCGACAAGCGGCGGGAAACCATAGTTCAATAGCAGAGAAATGACAACCGTACTCAGTGCGATGACCGATCCGACCGAAAGATCAATCCCACCGCTGATAATAACCATCGTCATTCCCAGTGCTGCCGTACCAACCACTGCGGTCTGCAGCATCATGAGTTGCATGTTGTCAGGAGTCGGGAAGTTTGTTGGACGCAGAACAGCAAAGAGTCCAAACACGAAAGCGAGACCGATCAAAGGACCTAATCTCTTGAGTAATGTGAATAGTGATTGGCGATTCGTAGATAGTGAGTTCATTTTCTGTTGTTCTTCCATTTCGGACCTTAGCTTTGTGAGAGTATACTGTGTTTTCTCTCTGTCCGAAAATCTGTGGCAAGATCAGTTCTCATCGGATGCCGTTTTGCAAGAGGTTGTTTAAGTATATCTTACCTTCACTCTTTATCAATTTATTTATCACGCTCTACCTCAGTCCCCGTTGCCTCCATCATGACTTCACGCTCGTCAATCTCTGTGACGCTTCGGGCAGCATGCAAGTGTCCTCTATACATCACAGCGACGCGGTCGCACACGCCAAGCAGCTCAGGCAGATAACTGCTTACCATAATGACACCCTTACCTTGTGAAGCCAGCTCATCGATCAATCGGTAGATCTCAACTTTTGATCCCACATCAATGCCGCGGGTTGGCTCGTCGAGAAGCAGCACATCTACATCATGATGGAGCAACCGAGCGATGGCAACCTTTTGCTGGTTGCCACCCGAGAGTTCTCCGACCGGCTGGAACGTGTCGCGGCATTTGATCTGTAACCGCTCAATCCATTTGGCGGCTGCGAGGTGCTGACGACCGGGCATCACCAGGCCCGCAGGTCCTACCCCACCCAAGCGTGACAGTGTCATGTTATCTGTTATAGAGAGGGTAATGGCTAATCCTTCGCTTTTTCGGTCCTCGCTGACTATGCCCATGCCCTGCGTCCAACGGAGCGCGGGTGAACCCAGACCTACATATACACTAAGCTTAATCTCGCCGTGACGCACGGGATTAAGTCCGAACAAAGCACGCAAAAACTCTGTCCGACCTGCACCCACGAGCCCCGCGATCCCAACGATCTCACCACGATGGAGTGTCAGCGACGCGGAGACAGGCTTTGAAACCCCTTCCAGATTGTTAACATCCAACACGACCTCGCCGGGAGTGCGTGGTGACCTAGGATAAAGATCCGTCACTTCGCGACCGACCATCATCCCAATGATCTCATTCGTTGGGACTGAAGCAGTCATGCCTTCACCGACGCTTCTGCCATCGCGTAGGACAACAAAGCGATCGGAAATTTCCTTGACCTCTTCAAGGAAATGCGAGATATAGACAATGGCATGATCCTGCTCTTTAAGACGTCGTACTACTGCAAAGAGTCGCTGAATGTCCTCGGCAGTGAGACTGCTTGTGGGTTCATCGAGAACGAGCACGCGGCAGCCGATCGCGATGGCACGCGCAATTTCAACTAATTGGCGGGCGGCAATAGAGAGTCGATCAACACGCTCTTCAGGCCTGATATCATAATGACCGAGCTGCGCAAGTGCTTCGTGCGTGCGCTTCTGCACTTCTGTTCGTCGCACAAAACCAAACCCGACCGGCTCCATTCCGAGCATGACGTTCTCGGCGACGGAGAGATGAGGAGCAAGCGAGAGCTCCTGATAAACCATCGCCACGCGTGCTAACCGAGCGTCGTGTGGGTTACGCGGTCGGTAGGACTGACCGTCGAGCACCATCTCCCCTGCATCGGGTTGATAAGCGCCGGAGAGCACTTTCATGAGAGAGCTTTTTCCGGCACCATTCTCACCGACGAGCGCAAGAACCTTCCCAGCTTCAACACTCAAGTCCACTCCATCAAGTGCAACTGTTGCACCAAAGCGTTTCTGGATTCCTCGCATGTGAAGACGTACAGATCGCTGGTCGATCACTTTTTTAATCCATTTGTTATTGTATTAATTGTATTGGCCACGATACTGCGTTGAAGGGCACGCACTTCCCCCCCCACCCCAATGCACCTGTTGAATGTGAAAGGACAATAGCCTCCGACTGTTAGCACAACAATACCCAGTTAGCGCCAAATGACAATACGGCTGTTTTCTTTTGTGTGATTGCATCTTCCTCATGTTGACACAAACACTCAAAGAATCCATTTCATCGTTATTCGTTATGCCTTCGACAAGTAATGATGGTTCTACGGCCGCTGGAGAAGTTTCTTAATTTGCGGGTCGTTGAGGTTATCACGAGTGACTAAGAGTACTCCTGTATCGATCGTTGCCGGGATTTTTTTTCCTCGGATTTTACCTACAATCGCGTTGACACTTTCGAAACCCATACGGAGTGGATCCTGTGCAACGAGCGCGTCGATTTCACCTTTCTGCATTGCTTCAATCAGCGGCGGTGAGGTATCAAAGCCAACGAACTTGACTTTTCCCGCCAGGTTGCTTTGTCGCAGGGCAAGCAACATACCAAACGTGGTCGATTCGTTCGGCGTAAAAATGCCATCTGCTTCCTTAAGTTTGTCCACCATGTTCATGCTTGCAGTCTTGGCTTCGCCTGCAGTGGCGCCACCATAGCGATTGTTCACTATCAACTGGATTCCCTTGCTCTTGCCGATAGCTTCGAGAAAACCGTCTTCACGTTCCATTGTACTGGCTGAGCCAACATCATACCGCAGCAACACCACCTTGCCCTGATCACCGAGCAATTTTGCGAGATACTGGCCACCGAGGGTTCCCCCTTTTTTGTTATTGGTAGCAACAAAACTGACGAAGTCTTTGCCGGGCTCGCCCTTGAGCGCGCTGTCAAAGATTACCACCGGAATGTTCTTTTGATTGGCAGTGGTGACAGGCCGTGCGAGCGCAGTGTAATCAAGGGGGGCAAGCACGATCCCCGAAACACCTTGGTTGGCAAACTGTTCGACAATGGAGATCTGTTGTGCTCTGTCGTTTTCCTTGAGCGGACCTTTCCAGATAATTTCGACGCCAAGGTCTTTTCCCGCTGCCTTCGCTCCGGCCTCAACCGATTTCCAGAAATCATGTGTCGTACCTTTAGGAATGACTGCTATTTTCAGTTTTTTCTGTGCTGTGAGAAAAGGCTGCCAGGCACAAATGAGAATGACCATTGTTAAGACGCCGACGACTGCTCTCTTCATAGTACGCTCCTTTAATTATTTTAGATGATTGGTTAAGTGATTAGTTGAGTAATTACCGAAATAAAGGATCAATACCTTTCAACCCGCATCGGAGTGGTAATATAAGGCTTCGAAGGGAAAATCCAAACGAGCCTTGAGATAGCGACATGCATTTCTAACCCTGACCATCTTGATTCGGTATTTCCTCCGGATCGAATTTGATGAAAATCAAACAACAAAGTTTGGGAATCTACAAAATTATTGCTTAATTTGCATTTTTGAGTACTTCACGAACTCGTGTGCTCTCTATCACGGGGGTTAACCGTGAAGATACCATACTATATTTTTTCTTAGTTATATTTATGCTTAAACATTGTGAAAGGTTATACATAAATGAAGACAATTCACTTAAAAGTTGTCGTGGTTGTTGTAGCACTATTTGTAACTAAAGCACTTTATGCTCAAGAAACCACAATAGGTGGTTTCACGGATGTCGATTTTAAAGCCTCGGATCAAACATCTGACCATCCGGCTTTTTCCATCGGTCAATACGACCTTTATGTTTCCTCAGAGCTGGCTGATCGGCTTTCCTTTTTGGGAGAAACTGGAGTGACCCCATTAAACCGGACAGGCAGTTAGGCTGCTCTGTGTGAATGAAATTTATCTTCGAACTCAGCGGGTGAGCAGTAGCCCAACGATGAGTGAAGACGTTTTTTGTTGTACAGTGTTTCAATGAACTGTCCGATGTTGAGTCTGGCTTCTTGTTCTGTCTGGTATTCGTTAAGATACACCTCTTCGGTTTTG
>JACOSX010000034.1 GCA_016178625.1 Ignavibacteria bacterium | reverse complement strand
TTAATGGAACAAGAACCAGCGCTCAGCGATACATTCTTTTATGATATCTCCACATGGTCGCTCCCCGTTGCATATGGGATGGAGACATATTGGACAGGAGGTACCATTTCCGTTCCCACGATAAAAGTTCTTGAGCCCGACCTCCATCATGGGTCAATCGTTGGGGGAAAAGCATCTTATGCTTATCTCTTCCCCTGGAACTCTAACGACGCCATCAGAGCGCTGGTCTTACTACTCCAAGGGGATTTCAAAGTCAATGTCGCCATGAAAGAATTCACTTTGAATGGAGAACACTTCTCACGCGGAGCCATCATTGTTCCAGTTGCCACAAACAAGCCTGAGATCCATGCGAAAATTCAGGAACTCGCGGAACGGTTTCACCTGACGATCTATGCTGCCCAGAGCGGTTTCACCGAGAGTGGAATCAATCTTGGATCCGACCGCGCCGTTCGCCTCAAGAAACCGAGAATTATCGTAGCGACAAACTCACCCGTGAGCACCGAATCGTTTGGAGCAATGTGGTCGATGTTCGATCGGCAGTATGGGATTGATTTCATCCCGATGAGGCTTGCTCAGATACGCAATGCCGACCTGCATGACTACACGGCAATCATCTTCCCCGATGACAATGCAGGCGGACAGGGGTATCGGAGCCAACTCGACTCCAATGCCGTTCAGAAAATCAAGACATGGATTGCCGGCGGCGGAACGTTTATCGGCATTGAAGGCGGTGCTGCGTTTGCATCGCTGGGAAAACTTTCCAGCATCAAGATCAAAGAAAAGAAAAAGGGAGACGAGAAGGACGCAAAGAAAGATACCACAGGTAAAAAGGGGGAGAAGCTCTCGGAAGAAGAGCTTGAGAAACGTATGACCGTCGAAGAGAAAGAACGCAAACGGAGACTTGAATCGATTCCGGGAACAATGCTTCGAGTGAAGCTGGATCACTCACACCCCCTCGGGTTTGGATATGATACAACAATTGCAGTGCTCAAAACAACACAGACGATGTTCGAACTGAGTGAGAAAGGATATAACGTCGGGCTCTACACAACATCACCCCGGTTGAGCGGATACCTTTCCAAAGAAAATGAAAAGATGTTAGAGGAAACTCCTTTCCTCGTTCATGAACAGCTCGGATCAGGAAATATCGTGCTATATACCGACGATCCCAACTTCAGATTGTTTTGGGATGGTTTGAACAAACTGTTTCTGAATAGTGTTTTATTGATGCCGAGCATCCGAAACGTGACGCTCACGGCGGACGGAGATTAAAGATCGATCTCTAAACATCAGATGCAGAAAAGATTGAGCTTTTAAACATGCCTCACGAATCGCACAACAAAACGTCATCCGGATTCTGAGGGACATAAAACTGCTGGCGTGGAACAGGAAACAGATCTATGGAAACATTGACTGAAGAACGAGTGATTCGTGCCCCTCGCGGCACACAGCTCATATGCAAGGGATGGCTTCAGGAAGCTGCCCTCCGCATGTTGATGAACAACCTCGATCCCGATGTCGCAGAGAAGCCGGATGAACTTATCGTGTACGGTGGAACGGGTAAAGCGGCGCGAAATTGGGAATGCTATGGGGCAATCGTGCGCTCTCTGAAGAGCTTAGAGAATGACGAGACCTTGCTCGTCCAATCCGGCAAGCCCGTGGGGGTTTTCAAAACGCATCTTGATGCACCGCGAGTTTTGATCTCAAACGCGATGCTCGTACCAAAGTGGGCAACATGGGATGAATTCCGGCGACTTGAGGCTCTCGGACTTACGATGTACGGCCAAATGACCGCAGGAAGCTGGATCTATATAGGTACGCAGGGAATCTTACAAGGAACGTATGAAACCTTTGCCGCCGTCGCCGAGCGATACTTCGGCGGAACCCTCGCAGGTAAGCTTCTTGTAACTGCAGGACTCGGCGGAATGGGCGGCGCTCAGCCACTTGCGGCGACGATGAACGGTGCGGCATGTCTTGCCATTGAAGTCGATCGATCGCGCATCCAGAAGCGTCTCACAACGAAATATGTCGATGAGATGACCGACTCTCTCGATGAAGCGCTCTTGATCCTTCAGACCGCGAAAGAATTCAAAGAGCCGAAATCGGTGGCGCTTCTTGGAAATGCCGCCGAAGTACTCCCGGAACTTCTCGCCCGCAACATTAAGGTCGACGTCCTTACCGACCAGACATCTGCGCACGACACATTGAATGGCTACGTGCCTGCGCACATGCCATACGAAGAAGCACTTGACCTACGGAAAAGTGATCCGAAAGAATATGTGAAGCGTGCCCAGGCTTCGATCATCGAGCATGTACAGGCAATGCTTGGACTTCAGCAGAAGGGAGCTATCACGTTCGATTACGGAAACAACATCCGCGGCGAAGCGCTCGCTAATGGTCTGAAGAATGCTTTTGAGATTCCGGGTTTCGTGCCGGAATACATTCGCCCCCTGTTCTGTGACGGTAAAGGACCGTTCCGCTGGGCAGCGCTCTCAGGAGATCCGGAGGATATTTATCGGACAGATCAAGCGGTGATGGAGACTTTTCCAGACAACAAACCGCTGTGCCGTTGGATTGAGAAAGCACAGAAACAGGTGAAGTTCCAAGGACTCCCTGCACGCATCTGTTGGCTCGGGTACGGCGAACGCGCCAAGATGGGAACAATTTTCAATAACCTCGTTGCACGCGGCGAAGTGAAGGCGCCCATTGTCATAGGCAGAGATCATCTTGACTGCGGCTCTGTCGCTTCACCAAACCGTGAGACGGAGAAAATGAAAGACGGAAGTGATGCTATCGCTGATTGGCCCATCCTCAACGCACTGCTTAATGCAGTTGGAGGTGCAAGCTGGGTGAGTGTTCATCATGGCGGGGGTGTTGGCATCGGCATGTCGATCCATGCAGGAATGGTGGTTGTTGCTGATGGGACAAAAGAAGCCGAACGACGACTGAATCGTGTGCTCACGTACGATCCGGGTATGGGCATCTTGCGCCACGCCGACGCCGGATACGAGCGAGCTATGCAGAACGCGAAGAAGTTCGGCGTGAATGTGCCGATGATGTAGTTACATTGCTGCCTTCATGAGTGCACGTGGCGTGGGAACAAAGGATCTTCTTTCAATAAGGAGGAACTATGATTGGTCAATACATCGGTTTTCATCCAAGCCTCTCGGCGCTCTTGCTTCGTCTCGCGCTAGGATATATTTTTATTCCGCATGGATATCAGAAACTCTTTAAAGAGCCGGGTCCCAAAGGGGTGGCGGGATTTTTTAAGAATATCGGTGTTCCAGCGCCATTGTTCTTCGCTTATGTCGTCGGCAGTGTAGAGTTTTTTGGCGGAATCCTTCTCATCCTCGGTCTGCTGACAAGGGTCGCAGCGTTGCTAATCGTCATTAATATGTTCATTGCGATCGTCAAAGTAAAGTATAAAACAGGACTGATTTCCAAAGTAATGGAGGGAGGCTGGGTCGGTGGTTACGAGCTTGATCTCGCTCTGGTGACAATGGCGCTCGTTCTCGTCGTCTTCGGCTCTGGAAAATTCTCAATTGATTTCGTCGTACTTAAGCAATGGTAACCAACAACGGACGAATCAGCGAGTGGCGCTTCGTCCTGGCGGCTGCCCTGATAACTGTAACACTTCACTGCTTCAACTCGATATCATCCGCTCAAACGCATCCCAAATTCAATGTTAGCCTTCTCTTCGACTACTCAGCCGCCGAACAATGTGTCGCCTTGTTGGACGGAGAGCTCGTCAACATTGATGCGCTCACTGAGTTGAGGGGAAATCGCATTGCCGCGTCAACGACTGGCTTGATTGCCGATCGAGATGTCATTGCTGCCCAATTGCGCAGCTATCTCGATTCCATCAAGTACCATCAGGTCGTCAAGGATGACATCTATCACCTCGAAAAGGCTCGAGACAACGTTACAGGAATCAAACAGTTGCTCGATGAGATGAAGAAACGGAACTTCAATCGCCGTGTTATTGCAACCGTCGAACAGATTTTCCCTTCCGATGCAGAGATCGATGTTACTATCCCCGTCTACGTTGTTACACTCGGGCACGAAAACGTCGACGCATTCGTCCGGCGTATCGTTTGGCACGGAGACACACCGCAGTTCGTCGGCGAGAACGAAGGTGAGCTCACAATCGTCATCAATCTGTCTCACGCCGTCGATTATGGACTGGATCTTGAGGAACGCTTTGTCTCGTTGCTGGGGGTGGTTGCTCATGAAGTCTTCCATGCTGCGTTTGGTGCGTACAAGGCAACCTCTTCATCATGGAACCGCTATTCCGGTAAGCATCAAACTCCTTTCGATGAACTCCTTGATCTGACGCAGAACGAAGGCATCGCGTACTACCTTTCACTCGATCAAAGAGGTCAAGGATATCTACCTCGCGACTGGTTCAACAGAACACGCGAGGTCTTTTCAACCTTCAATAAAAATGCTTCAGAGCTTCTTTCTCCGACTCTCACTCCTCGACGCGCCGGTGAGTTGATCCGAACTGCTAACCTCAGCGGGTACTGGGAAAGTTACGGTGCGATGACAGGCATGTTCATTGCTCGTGAGATTGATCTTCGTATGGGAAGGGCTGCCCTCATCGAATCGATCGCTCGCGATCCTGCCGATTTCTTCCAAAAGTACATCAACCTCATAGGCCAAGATAGTAACCTGCCGAAGCTCTCAGATTCAATCGTCCGGCAAATTTCCTCAAAATAGTGAAAAACAACAATATCCATCGTTTTGAGTGATGATCGGAATTGAGTAAATCATCCCTATCTGGTCATACTTGTGGACTTCCAGAAAAAAATTTGTATATTCATATCCAATGTAACCCTTATCTGCCATTATTGTTTTGGTGATAATTTAAAGTTACATGGTAACTGGTTAATCTGAGTGGAAGGATTTAGGTCGTTGATACAGCTCCAACTCTTTCAAACACATAAAGAGCGACTGAGACTAGGGATTCAGGGAACCTACCCTGAACACCTGATCGAACCTACGAAGGAGAAGATCGAACTTCGCCACACGATCAATGAACCGCTGACGCGTCCATGGGTCAAACATTATTTCATTATGCAGCTTTTGCGCAACGGGACGACGCAGGACGATTTGATTACGCGTGACAATAATCTCATCGAAATTTTTAAGACAACCATCCCCCTTGCGGAAAATTCCTTCATCGAGAGCACGATGAGCTCATGGAGAATGTTTCTTGAGAGCGCGTTCCGGGAAGCAGACACGCCGTGGTATTCCGGCATCAGAAAAATTCTGGTAACTGATCGGTTTTATTCCGCTATCGAGCAGCTTGAACTTGAAATGCCAGATTCGAATCCACAGCATCTTCAACTTTTCTATGATCATACTCGCGCTGAAAGGCGAATACCGCGCGTGCCAATTAAACTGTTCTTCGCCCTTCCCGGAAATGAGAAGGAGAAGCTGATCGAGCTTCTCCGTCAAGCTGTCAATAACAATCCACACAATATTGACACAGCGTTGCTTGCTTACTGTTTCTTCAAGGCATGGGATCGTACATCAGATTTTCTCAACCTTGCAAGAACGGAAAACCGGAACGAGCTTGAAGAATGGTATTTCTGGGTCGAGAACGATATGCATAGCCTTGGCGCTCTCAAGCGAAATGCCGGAGATCATGCTACCTCGTTCTTTATTTACGATCGGACACTGTTCACAGTCGCCGAGTATAAGGAACTCGCCAACTGGTATCTCAAGGAAAGCGAATTCAAGTCGGCGTACCATTTCTATTACAAGGCAAAAGAGTTTGAGGTCGCTCTCGAGCTACTTCAAAACATCAGCGTAAAAGAATTTGCAGAACTCTCAAATTTTCGTCGCATCTCCAAAGGTGAGAAACCGTTCGACCTCTCAGGTGATCTCAGTCGATTCTCGCCGCTTTACCAGGAGGAAATGGAAACGCTGCGAGGATTTGTGCGCATACGAGCAGCGGAGACGTTCAAACAAGTGACTGTGAAGGCGCGTCAACATTTCGATCGAGAGACTATTGAAACAAAATATGCCTTCGGTGAGCTCTCCGACGACGAATACAATCGTCTCATCCGGCAGTTGCAGGAGAGAAAGCAATGAACGATGCGATGACAATGAAATTAGGAATGGAGCGCTGTACAAGTTGCGGTCACCGTTGGATCGATTACGAGGGGGTCCGAGGAACGTGTTATCTCTGCGGCAGCACGATCATTTCAGAATGTATTTCTCTCAGAGAAATCCGCGAATCGATTCAAGCATTGCGCAAAGAGGATAAGAAATATCTCGATAAACATGCTAAGCGCACTGTACTCCTGAAGCAACGCTATCGCGAGATTGCCGAACTCTCGTTACAACGAGCGCAGGAAATCTATCTAAAGGTGAAAGAACATTACACCAAGGGTAACCTTTCCGACAAAGTCATTGATCAACTGATCGTTGCATTTCGGCTGTTCTCGGAATTAGGTATCCACAAATCAGCAGCGACAGCTGCCTACATGGCGGCGATGGGTTATGCACAGCGTGGCGCTGAAAAAGAAATTCGATCAATGGAAGATCTCAATGACCTCGTCGCCGCACGGCAGTGGTTCATGCGATTAGGCTCGAAAGATTGGGAAGCGGCGGTGAATCTCCACATCGGCGAGAAAGCAATGGGAACCGTTAGCACAGATCAAAACCTTTTGCAGGTGATGTCTCAGGTTTCCATCTGGCATTTCTACAAAGCCCGCGGTTATTATTACGAGAACCGAAACAACAAGATGGTGGATCGCATCCAATTTGATATCGAACGCACAACACAGCTCCTGACGTCGTATACACAAGGTGCATCGCAAATCGAAGCAGCGAAGATTGCAGCTCATTCAACAGTCCAGCACGGCATGCATGTGCGAAAAGGGTTGGAATCACTCGGGCAATCAGTACACTATGGCTTATCAGCGCTTGGCCAACATATCGAGAATTGCGGAGGAAGTTTAAGTCGTGCTATGCAATCATCGTCGCAAGCTCTCAGCTCCAACATTACCAGTGCGATGTACACAATTGCAGGATCATCAAAGCTGCGAGGACGGTCGCTTGATCGACGGATGTCGGATGTCGGTCAACTCATCTCGGCAACTGCCCGTGAAGTGCCAGAGGGATTTTTCCAACCGATCAAGGAGCTTGGAGCCAAGTTTGCTCTCGGTGCTGTCGGCAGTGCAACAACAAATGATGTGACGAGCGAGCCATCTGTCATCGACCTTGCTGACTCTGTTCTCCCGGAGGTCAAAAAATCAGAAGAAAGTCTAAAACATCTTGATGAACCCACAATCAAGTTGACAGGCACCCTCCTCGACACACTTGTCTCGAAAGGACTTGGGAAAGTTATTGAACAGCTTGAGACGGCGGAAGCATCCCACAAGAAACACGAATGAGCACTGTAGCGGAGATACGCTATTCCCTGTTCACCACCAAAAAGTTCACTCCCCTCTGGCCTCTGTAATCGCTGTATTCACGGAGAGATAATTAGAAGCAGCAAGGGGAGTGAATTCATCATGTGCGGTTATTCGAAGATTGACCCATCCTATCCTAAGTATCCTGGGTTGCCAGTTCTCCAGTGTGAAGGATTTCGTGACCAACCTCCATCATCACGGAAAACCTCTGAAGTATCCTCATGAATCGCGTGACAATCCGACGTGTGAAGAAATCTGATGCCGCGGTGTTTCTTTCTCTTATTAATGCCCTAGCAGATTTTGAAAAGTTGAAACGTCCTACACGAGCTGCCCGGACACGACTGTTGCGCGATGCTTTCGGAAAGAAGAAACGATTCGATGCCTATCTCGCTTTCGTGGATACAAAGGCGGTTGGCTACGCGATCATTTTCGAAACATACTCGTCGTTTCTCGCGCGACCAACATTATATCTTGAAGATCTCTTCGTCCTTCCAGAACACAGAAAGCAACATATTGGACTAAAGTTGTTTCGCGCCTGTTTTGCCGAGGCGAAGCGCCGTGGCTGCGGCAGGATGGAATGGATGGTATTAGATTGGAACATCAATGCGATCCGGTTTTACAAGCACCTGGGTGCACAGCATCTGAACAATTGGTTCTTCTATCGCTTAGAGATCTGAGCTGCAAACCCACCCCCTCACAGAATCGAAACCTCAGTACATAACATTCCTTCTCTGTCACTTGAGATTGAAGCCCTCCAGTTTGTGGAACGAAAAGTTTTTCCGTATTTTGAGTTGCACGATCGGTGAAGACTCTCTCTAGTCCAATTCAAACCTATTCGTTAATAGTGTATTCATGAATCTTGCTCTTATTAACATCAAGCAGCTTGTCACTGTCCCTGCACAAGGTCAGCGTGTGAAGACCGGTACCGATATGCGCGAGCTTGGCATCATCGAGAACGGAGCGGTGTTGATCGAGGAAGAGAACATCACATGGATCGGTCGGATGGAGGACCTGTCGATGGGCAATTTGAAAGAAACAGATATCCTTGATTGTATGGATAGGGTTGTTATGCCAGGATTTGTAGATTCACACACGCATTTGCTCTTTGCCGGAAGTCGTGAGGACGAGTTTGCCATGCGCAGCAACGGTGTGAGCTATCAGGAGATTGCCGAACGCGGCGGGGGCATCGTGAAAACCATGAGCCACGTCCGAGAAGCGACAAAGAAGGAACTAAAAAAGCAGGCTCGCCGTTGGCTCACCGCTTTGTTGCAGCACGGCACGACCACGGTCGAGGTCAAGAGCGGCTACGGACTCGATCGAGATCATGAAATCAAAATGCTCGAAGCTATTAACGAGCTTAATAAAGAAGAGGTCATGACCATCGTTTCTACCTTCCTCGGCGCACACGCGATCCCTCCTGAATTCAAAGGTCGCAAGGGTGAATATATTCGGGAGGTTATCATTGACAAACTCATTCCGTACGTTGCCACAAAAGGACTTGCTTCCTTCTGCGATGTTTTTTGTGAAAAGGGATATTTCGATGTGGATGACTGCAAAGCGATCTTCAACAAGGGAAAGACGTACGGATTGATTCCGAAGCTTCACGCCGACGAACTTTCGGCAAGCGGTGGCGCTGAGCTTGCAGCGGCGGTTGGCGCAGCATCTGCAGATCATCTCGAACATATTTCTGATGCCGGTATCACTGCACTTGCGAACGCGAATGTTGTTGGGACGTTGCTTCCCGGCGTCTCATTTTTCTTGAACCACCGGTACGCACCGGCGCGCAAACTGATCGATGCTGGCGTCGCTGTAGCACTTGCAAGTGACTTCAATCCTGGATCGTGCATGTCGTACAGCATGCCGTTGATGATGACTATTGCCTGCACACATATGCAGATGTCCCCGGAGGAAGTTATCACTGCCGCAACCCTTAACGGTGCTGGTGCGTTGAACCTCTCCCATGAGCGCGGCAGTATTGAAGTAGGCAAGAAGGCGGATATGATCATCCTTAGCATTCCGAACTATAAATTTCTCCCATATCATTTCGGAGAGAACCACGTGGAAAAGGTGGTGAAGAACGGCGTTGTCCTGGAATTTTAGTTTGTGGGGACAATATTTTTTCATTTTAACTTTTTACTTTTGAACTCACGGTGATGAAGATTGTCGAGTGCGTCCCAAACTTTAGTGAGGGACGCGATATGAAGATCATCAACGCCATCGGCGACAGTATCCGAAACGTGAAAGGCGTGAAGCTGCTGAGCGTGGAGCCAGACAAAGACTACAATAGAAGCGTTGTGACGTTCATCGGAGAGCCAGAGGCAGTGAAGGATGGGGCCTTTCAAGCAACAAAGATGGCAGCGGAACTGATTGATATGAGTAGGCATAAGGGTGAACACCCTCGCATGGGCGCAACAGATGTTGTCCCGTTTGTGCCCGTGAGTGGTGTGTCAATGGAGGAATGTGTTCGCCTTGCGAACGATTACGGCAAGCGTGTTGCTGACGAATTACATATCCCGATCTATCTTTACGAAGAAGCCGCGCGAACACCAGAACGACAAAACCTCGCCACCATTCGGAAAGGCGAATATGAAGGGCTCGTTGAAAAGCTCAAGGACCCCGCATGGAAGCCAGACTTTGGCGCGGCAGTATTCAATGCAAAATCTGGTGCAACGGTGACGGGAGCGCGTGTCTTCCTTATTGCATACAATGTCAATCTCACAACGAACAACAAAGACATCGCTCACGAGATCGCGCTCCGAATCCGCGAGAGTGGACGAACAGTTAAGGATGGCACTGGGAAGAGCGTGAAAATTCCGGGCTCGCTGAAGGCAGTACGAGCCATGGGAGTGTTGCTTGAACGTTTCAACATCGCGCAAGTATCCATTAATCTCATCAACTTCAACATCACACCTCCTCACATTGCATTTGAGGAGGTAACTAAGCAAGCGCAAAAACTTGGCGTCAATGTCAGCGGCAGCGAGATCGTGGGATTGATCCCCAAAGAAGCGATGCTGATGGCGGGGAAATTCTATGCCGACGTGAAGCATCACAAGCTCAATGAGGATCAGCTCATTGCACGTGCGATTCAGGCACTTGGGCTCAGTCAATTTGAACAGTTTGTTCCGGAAAAAAAAATCATCGAATACATGCTTTAGCCCTCCATATATGTTCTCTCCGTAGACCGAGAATAATCCAAAGGAACCATTCTATGCTTACAGAACAATCGATCAACAAGTTTCTTGATGAACTTGCTTCCGGCTCTCCGGCACCCGGCGGTGGCAGCGTGGCTGCTCTTTCGGGCGCGCTTGGCGCTGCGCTGATGTCAATGGTGTGCACTCTCACCGTCGGCAAGAAGAAATATCTCGATGTCGACGCCGAGATGAAAACTATTCTCACCAAATCTGAGGAGCTGCGTAGAACCTTCACCACCCTCATCGACCAGGATACACTCGCGTTCAACAAGGTGATGGAGGCATACGGTCTTCCGAAAGAAACCGATGACCAGAAAGCGCTTCGCACTGCTGCGATCCAGGAAGCGACGAAAGAGGCGGCTCTCGTTCCGTTGCGGGTAATGAAGCACGTCGTCGATGCACTCGCGCTCGCAAAAGTTGTCGCGGAAAAAGGAAATGCGAATTCAGTGAGCGATACCGGAGTGAGTGCGCTGATGTTGTACGCGGCGGCAGAGAGTGCCGCGCTCAATGTGCAAATCAACCTCAGCAGTATCACCGATTCAGAGTTTACCGGATGGCATGGCGAGGAGGTGGTTTCGCTGCTGAGAACGAGCAGGGGCGCTGTGGAGAGAGCCCTGGAGTTGGCTAGGGAAAAAATTTTTCCGTCGTAAGCCTCACCAATTACCGGCTTTGAAGGAACACCGTCAAGGCCGTCATCACAATAGCCGCCGTCTCCGTCCGGAATCTTCTCTCACCAAGAAAGACAGGAGTCCACCCGATAGCGACACAGCGTTCTACTTCATCGTCGCTGAAACCGCCTTCGGGACCGACAAGGATTGCAACGGCACGCGCGTTGGATTGAACCATGGTCAATCCAGCATGTGCGTCGACCGAACGCTCGTGCGCAATCAGCTTGACATCAAACGAACCGGCTTCCCTGATAAATTCTTCAAGAGTTGTCAATTCACTTACTCGCGGAAGAACCGATCTCCCCGACTGTTTCATTGCAGAGAGCGCAAGCTTCTTCCATCGATCTGCTTTCGCATGCGACGGAATGGTTCTGTCTGTTTGAAGGGGAATAATCTCTTTCACTCCGAGCTCCGTGACTTTCTCAACAAGAAAATCGAACTTGGAGGGATTCTTGAGAATGCCGACGGCAAGCGTTACATCGAAAGGTAGCTCATGGTGATGCGCATACGTTGCATGGATCGTCCCTCTCGCCGTCTTCTTCTTGATCAAGTCGAGACAGACATCGTATGCTGTACCTCGTCCATCGACGACGCGAATTTCATCTCCTTCCTTCTTCCTCATTACGTGGACAAGGTGAGAGAATTCTTCACCATCAATTTCAAGAGTACTCTCGATAATCTTTTCAGGAGAACAATAAAAGTAGTCCATGTGTCAAAATACAATAAGAATTCAAAGACAAAAAAGGTTCCTGGATGAGTCGGAATTAAAAAGCAGTCCCGATATCGACGATGAATTCACCACGTCGCACCTCGTTCCAGCCATACTCGGTTCGGAGGACCGCGCTATATGGCAACAGGAAATGGATTCCAACGCCGTATCCTCTCAGAAAGGCATTAAGCGCGAATGGCATACCACGAAACCATACAGTCCCAGCATCACCAAATGCTGCGGCGATGATGCCAAACTTCCACACACCAAACTCCGACGGTAAGAAATTGACGTTGAAATAAATAGGCGATAATAATATATAGTGCAACTCGGATGACACGCCGAAAATATTTTCACCCTCGACAACCTCTTTGAAATGACCGCGGATGCGTTCACCGTATCCAAAATATGTCCGATTGTAACTCGGCGTTTTTCCACCAGCGACGACATTAGTGAAAATCCGGTTTGCCAACACGAAGGTTCCCAGAAAAGGAGTATATCGTCGGAGGTCAATGCCGTAACGGACGAGGTCAACATCATTGTTAGGCATGCCGACCTTTGTTATTGACCCTTGGACCAATGTTCCCGCGCCTGGGTAATCCAGCAGATCGCGTGAATCGTAGGTGTACCCTATTCCAAGAACAGGGAATATGTCTTTACCAGTGGGAGAAAGTGTCCTGACAGGAACATAATCTGAAATATCAACGATTTCATATCCAGCACTCAGCCATACGGTGTGTTCGATGCTAAACCTCCTTCCGATACTGAGTGAGATAGAGAAATGGCGCTCGTCAAAATTTTCTAGTCCCGCTTGAGCTTGTATGCTCTTGTTCCGAACTTTGTTGTATGTGAGCCGTGAGTCGAGAATATACATCCCCTCCTCGCTGAGAAACGGATTCCTGTATGCAAGACCAAACGAGGGATCGTAACCGAACACTACTGTCGTATAGAGTTTTTCGTTGCGGCCGCGAAAATTAGAGTGAAGCAAGCCAACCCCATAGTAAATCTTCGCCCAATCCCTGTCTCTGATCCCAAAGATCGGAAAGGGGAAAACATACCATCGCTCGTTTACTTCGACGATCAGGTCTGCCATGCCCGGTGACGATGGAATCACGCGGAGCTGGACTTGATTGAAGAGCCTCAGGCTGTAGATACGATCTTGATCATATTGCAGCAACTCAGTGGTAATAGGTGTACCGGGACGTAAGGTCATCTCACGAGTTATCACGAAGTCTTTCGTATGGGAATTCCCGATGAGGATTACTCTGTCAACAACGATAACTGAATCCGTTCCAGTGGACGATATGCGTAGAGATTCTTGACTTCGGATGTAAGAGAAGCAGCAGCAAAATAGAATGCTATTGAGGGCAATGAATTTCATGGTATCACTGAAGGCGTGTTCATCAATTATGCAATCAGTAAACAGAATTATCGGCTGATGCAGCTACATTGCTGCACGAGAGAAGTGCCGATACTCGACGGCAATGCATCGATCCATTATCACCTTCATCCCAGCGCGCAGTGCAGCCGAAGCTGCTTCTTCATGAATGATCCCCAATTGCGTCAAAATTGTCTTTGCCCTTACAGCGATAGCATCTTCAACGATCGTCATGACAGCCTCGGGTTTCCGGAAAATGTTCACGATGTCTATTGGGGCAGGAATATATAACAAACTTGCATAACATTTTACCCCGGATATCTCGTCGTACGTCGGGTTGACGGGAAACACTGTGTAGCCTGCTTCCATCAGAAAATGCATGATGCTGTTGCTGTCTCTCCACGGCTTTCGCGATGCACCAACAACCGCAATCGTTGTCGCGCTACGGAGAATATTATTAATCTCTTGGTCTGACAGAGTTACCATCGTTAGTCGTTCTGTGCATTTCCCGTCTCATTAACGCCGTGAGCCTGTTTCGCGGAAAACCTGAACTGTTGCAGTGCTCGTTCAGCGGCGGCTTGTTCCGCATCCTTCTTATTCTTGCCGTGTCCCACACCGTAGGATACGTTACCGATAAACACCTCGACCGTGAAGGTACGATCATGGTCTGGACCTTCCTCATTCACCGTGGAATATCGAGGGGTGCCAAAACCGCCAGCCTGTGCTTGTTCAAGCAGACGGCTCTTAAAATTTTCATCCTCCATCTTCACAGTACCTTCGGTCAGGGCTTCGAGCAAACATCCCTGAACAAATCTCTTCGCGTCCTCATAACCACCGTCAAGATAGATTGCTCCGATCATTGCCTCGAATGCGTCAGCGAGGATAGTTTCCATCCCACGACCCGGGACTTGAGATGCACTCGGACTCATCAGTATGAAATCAGCGAGATGGCGATGGCGGGCATATGCCGTCAACGCCTTGCGGTTTACCAGACGTGATCGGATTTTTGTGAGATCACCTTCGGCGGCCGATGTGTCTCGATGAAACACATATTCTGCCACAACGAGGTTTAAGATCGCGTCTCCGAGAAACTCGAGTCGTTCATTGGAAACGGCGGATTCGTTTTCAGTTACCTGGAGATACGAACGGTGAGAGAGTGCCTCACAAAAATACTGTCTATTGCGAACGGTATGATGGAGAACCTGCTGGAGTCTTTGGAAGTCGATTCCTCCGAATGTATCCGCGTCACGATGGTGAACGCCTCGCGTGATCAGCGCATAGAGACTACGTAATAGTCCCATATATTTCCACGATCAATTCTCTTGATACTTTTTGAAGACCAACGATGCGTTGTGCCCGCCAAAGCCAAATGTATTGCTCACGGCAACGTTGACCTCTTTCTGGATACATGTATTTGGAACATAATTCAAATCGCAATCAGGATCTTTGAACTCATAATTGATGGTAGGAGGGATCATGTTATGGTAGAGCGTCAGAACACTGACTATTGCTTCCACCGCTCCTGCCGCCCCGAGGAGATGGCCCGTCATCGATTTGGTCGAGCTGACGTGCAGTGTATACGCATGTCCACCAAACACCGCTTTGATCGCTTGCGTTTCCGATTTATCGTTAAATGGCGTAGATGTTCCGTGGGCATTAATGTAATCTACCTCTTCCGGTTTAAGACCGGCATCCTTCAAACATTGTCGCATCGATCGAATAGCACCCTCACCACCAGGCGCCGGCGCGGTGATATGGTACGCATCGGCAGTGAGTCCGATTCCCACAATCTCTCCATAAATTCTCGCCCCTCGCTTTTTCGCATGTTCGAGCTCTTCAAGAACCAACATGCCGCCCCCTTCACCCATCACAAAACCATCTCGTTGTGCATCAAACGGGCGGCTTGCTTTTTCTGGAGCGTCGTTTCGCGTCGAGAGTGCTTTCATGGCATTGAATCCACCAACGCCCATCGGCGTGATGGCAGCTTCCGATCCGCCGGTAAAGATAATGTCTGCATCACCACGCTGTATCAACATGAAGGCATCCGAAACTGCATGAGACGAGGTTGCACATGCCGAGGTAGTTGCATAATTCGGACCCTTCACCTGGAAACGCATGGAGATATAGCCTGCAGCAATATCAGCGATCATCATCGGCACAAAGAACGGACTGATGCGATGTGGTCCACCAGTCTCATGAACAGTCTGCATCTGCTTGTGCCACGTCCACATCCCACCAATCCCTGAGCCAAAGATTACGCCGATCTGTTCTCGATTTTCTGCCTCCAGATTCAGACATGAATCTTTGACCGCCATTTCCGCACAGGCAATGGCATATTGCGTGAAGAGGTCCATTCGGTTGGTCAGCTTCTTATCCATAAAGTCCAATGGATTGAATCCTTTCACCTCACATGCAATTTTCGTGTCGTACTGACTCGCATCGAAACTGGCAATGGGAGCGGCACCACTAACTCCTTTGAGAGAGTTTTCCCAGAATTCTTTAATTCCTAATCCGATGGGAGTGACGACGCCCATTCCCGTAACAACGACCCGACGACGATGATTGGTTATATTCATTGAGACTCCACCATTGTTCAATGTACTGTGATCGTGTCACTCGAACATGAACAAACGGTTGAACGACTGTTATTGAGTTTTTCCTGATAAATATTTGACGGCGTCGCCGACAGTTGAAATTTTCTCCGCGTCTTCATCAGGAATCTGGAGATTGAACGCCTTTTCAAATTCCATGACTAATTCCACGGTGTCGAGCGAATCTGCGCCAAGATCGTTCGTAAACGATGCTTCCGGGGTGACCTGCGAAGCTTCAACCCCAAGCTTGTTCATGATGATCTCTTTAACCTTTGCTTCAACATCTGCCATAGTGGATGCTCCTTTGATAGTGAGTGCTGATGAATAATAGATTGCAACGATTCACATTTTTCCTTTACATCACCATACCGCCATCGACACAGATTACCTGTCCGGTGATGTAATCTGCTGCGGCAGAAGCAAGAAACTTCACGGCGGCGGCAATCTCTTCAGGTTTTGCCGTACGTCTGAGGGGAATATTCTCAACCAACTTCTTCCGCTGTTCCTCGCTAAGCTTCGCCGTCATGTCAGTTTCCACGAAACCCGGTGCGACAGCGTTCACTTGAATATTCCGCGAACCCAACTCTTTCGCGAGCGACTTTGTAAACCCGATCATCCCTGCCTTCGAGGCAGCGTAGTTTGCCTGTCCGGCGTTGCCGATAATTCCGGCAATCGACGTAATGTTGATGATCTTTCCAGATCGTTGAGCCATCATTGGTCGGATTGCCGCTTTCGTCATGTTAAAAACACTCTTCAAATTCGTGTTTATGACAGCATCCCAATCCTCCTCACTCATGCGCATTAGGAGATTGTCTTTGGTGATACCAGCATTATTCACAAGAATATCCAACTTCTTGAATTGTTCTACTACTTTCTCAACGATCTCTCGTGACAGATTGAACTGGGAAACATCCACCTGGAACGCTACCGATTCTCGTCCCATCTGTTGTATCTGATCAACCACTGACCGCGCTTCCTGTGCCGCGCTTCGATAGGAAATCATCACATGCGCGCCTGCATCTGCCAGTGTTAGCGCGACCGATCGCCCAATACCCCGCGATCCACCGCTCACAAATGCAATTTTATTCTCTAGAGTATTTGCAGGCATCAGGCTGTCACAACTTTTTCTATATCTTCGAATTTGTCGATGCCGCGAGCCTCAACTGTAGTATCGATCCGCTTCACCAAACCCTGCAAAACTTTACCCGGTCCAATTTCAACAAACGTTGTCGCGCCGTCTGCGATCATCTGTCGAATGGATTCTTCCCAGCGGACAACGCTTGTCAGCTGTTCCTCAAGCAATGTACGAATTTCCTCAGCCTTTTGCATCGGTCTTGCTGTGACATTTGCATAGACAGCGTTGACCGCATCCTGGATCGGTGTCGTTGCGAGGGCAACCCTCAAGCCGGAGCGCGCACTCTCCATCAACGGTGAATGAAATGCCCCGCCCACGATTAATTCCTTTACCAACTTTGCACCGCGGCCTTTTGCATCTTCCATTGCCTTTCTCACTCCGTCTACAGAACCGCTCACAACAATTTGCCCCGGTGAATTAAAATTCGCACATTGTACTACACCTACAGATTTTGCTTCGCGGCAAATCTCTTCGATGACCGTCGATTCAATGCCCACGATTGCCGCCATCGTACCTTTGCGCTCTTCACCGGCACGCTGCATTAGCTCCCCGCGAAGACGAACCAGTTTCAATCCATCCTCAAATGTCATCGCCCCGGCATGGACCAACGCCGAATACTCCCCAAGGGAATGACCAGCAACCATGGTTGCACCATCACTCTCCATAATCTTGGTAAGGATGATGCTATGAAGGAATATCGCAGGTTGCGTGTTCTTTGTTTTTTTGAGTTCCTCCTCCGGTCCCTCAAAACAGATCTTGCTGAGTGGAAACGATAGAAAAGCGTCTGCTCTCTCAAAATACTCTCTCGCAATCGCGCTTCTCTCGTATAAATCCTTTCCCATCCCAACATATTGAGAACCTTGACCGGGAAAAAGAAATGCTGTTGTCGCCATTGACTTAATCGCTCAATCGAATGTTAAATTTCCTAAGCTCATACATCCAATGCCTACTGTACTCGGATGTATCGCTGCTTTTGCTTGTATACTTGATGAACTGTTTCACCATCCCTACATCTATGGCATACCATTCATCGGTGGCAGTGACGGTGGATTCAGAAACCGACCGCGGTGAATGTGTGTTTGTGTAAATGTACCACGTACTGTCACCAACGTGGACAGCGTTTATAAATGCCCCCGCCGGAACTGTAACGATTTCGAATCCGCGAACATACCGTTTACTCAACCGAATCATACGTACGGTATCTCCAGGTTCCTGAACGTATGTCGTATCTACATTATAGATCGTCCACTGCTTTCCGTTAGACAACGGGAAGTCGAGCATCACTTCCGGTGCGTCCATTGTAGGACCAGGGCCTTCACGCTGAGCTAATATTTTGTTTCCGCTTCGAGCCCACAGCCCACATACGAGCGGAATAGGACTCAAGATCCTTGCATCCAAGCAAACGTTTTCCACTGCGTACCACTTTATTCCATGTAACACGAACGGACTATCAAGTGCAACATGATAGGGGGAGGTTGTATCCCCTCCGCCGAGATTTGTCGTCAAGTAAAAGTCCCACGTATTACCAACCGCAAGTGGAAAGTACCGCTGGACCGGATCGTTGACTTCAACTGGATTTCCCTTCCGACATCCCGCAAACCAGAGCATTACCATCACTCCCAAAATGATCTTAAGCATAAATCCTCCTACCGCGTGATTTACAATTAAGATTTGTTAGGATTATCAAACGCCCACTTTAATAGGATTGCGCCCCATGTATAACCGGCACCAAAACTTGAAAGAACGAGTGTGTGCCCACGTTTCAACTTTCCACAATGCCACCACTCAGAAAGGCACAATGGAATCGTCGCAGCTGTCGTGTTACCATACTTATCGATGTTGATCATGACTTTGGATGGATCGATTCCCATGCGCTCGCGGCACGCATCGATGATACGCAGGTTCGCCTGATGCGGAACAAGGTAATCAACGTCGTTACCCGTCAGATTGTTGCGCTGCATGATTTCAGCAGAGACATCCGCCATCCCAATCACTGCAACCTTGAAGACAGACTTACCGTCTTGAAAAATGTAATGCATCTTCTTATCGACGGTTTCATGCGTTGGTGGGTGAAGACTGCCCCCGCCCGCCATGTAAAGATACTTTCCACCCGATCCATCGCAATAGAGAACTTGATCGATCAATCCGACATCAGGCTCACCGGTCGGCTCGAGCAACACGGCTGCGCCCGCATCACCAAAGAGAATACAATTATTGCGATCGGTGTAGTCGGTAATAGAACTCATCTTATCGGCACCGACAACGAGCACATTCTTGTGGGATCCGGTCTCAATGAGCTGTCGACCCACTGCCAATGCGAAAACAAATCCTGAGCACGCGGCAGAGAGGTCGAACCCCCATGCCCGCCTGGCACCGATTTTTTCCTGAATAATGCACGCGGTCGGTGGAAACATCATATCCGGCGTAACAGTAGCAACAATGATTACTTCAATTTCTTCAGCATCCATGCCGCGGTTCTTCAGAAGCATCTCAGTCGCCTTCGCACCGAGGTCAGATGTGGCACCATGCTCGAGAATGCGCCGCTCGCGGATGCCAGTCCTCGTCCGAATCCATTCATCCGTTGTATCAACCATCTTCTCGAAATCGGCATTGGACAGAATCTTCTCAGGGAAGTAATGCCCTACAGCAGTGATTGCTGCGCGAATACGTCCGTTGGAATTATTCATGCGTGGGCTGCTCCTGCTAGTGCTTCCTGGATATGATGGTTGATTTTTTTCTGTACCATCTCTTCCGCTTTGAGAACCATATTCTTGATCGCCTTCGGTGTTGATTTCCCGTGTCCGATGATCGAGACGCCGTTCACACCGAGAATTGGCACACCGCCGTATTCTTCATAGTCCATACTCTTCAACGCTGCCCGTAATGTACTGCGAGTAAGAGCGCCGACCAATTTCATTAACAAACTCTTTTTCATCACTTGTTTCATTCGGCTCTTGAAAAATCCTGGAATGCTCTCACCAAACTTCAACATGACATTGCCAACAAAGCCATCGCAGACAACCACATGAGCTTTCCCTTGCAAGATATCACGACCTTCCACATTACCGATAAAGTTTAGATTACTTTGCTGGAGGAGTTTATGGGCTTCCTTAACAACCTCATTGCCTTTTGACTCTTCTTCACCAATGTTCAACAAGCCGACTGTGGGATTCTTGACGTGGAACATCTCGCTGGTGTAGATAGATCCCATAACGGCAAATTCATAGAGGTGCTGTGGCTTGCAATCGACATTGGCGCCGGCATCAAGAAGGAGACACACGCCCCGTTCACTTGGAAAGAAAGCGCCGATGGTAGGTCGCCCGATTCCTTCGATGCGCCCGAGTATTAATGTGGACGTCGACATCACGGCACCGGAATGTCCCGCACTCACGAAGGCGTCAGCTCTACCTTCTTTATGGAGAGCCAGCCCCACAGTAATAGAGGAGTTACGTTTCTGTTTGAGAGCGGCTATCGCAGAGTCATGCATATCCACTACCTGTGAGGCATCGATCACCTGATAGGTAAATCCGTTGTATTGGACGGGACTGAGCTCAGCGTTCACGATCGACTGAGGTCCCACAAAGAGGACTTCAAACCGATTGTTGGTCTCACGCAACGCGTCGATCGCTCCTGCAATCACATTGTGAGGCGCGTAATCGCCCCCCATAGCATCAACAGCAATCCGTATGTGTGACTGCTCAGCTTTCAACGGAATGACAAGTGAACTTCTGGATGCTTATGCGATGAACGGTCTCTCCGAGCCCGATACGCTGTGATCTTCACAAGGAATTGCCCTCAAGGCAACCTTACGACTCTTTGGGAATAATGATCGAGCGCCCGTGGTAATACCCACAATTAGGGCATGCGCGGTGCAGGAGTTTTTGTTCGTGGCAATTAGGACATTCGGCAAGTGATGGTTTTACCGCTTTGTAATGTGTGCGGCGCTTCGCCCCACGGGATTTCGAATGTCGGCGTTTTGGATTAGGCATTGGTGTTGTTCCTCGTTATTATCATTTGTCCAATAAATCTTTTAACCCGCTCCATCGCGGGTCACTGACTTCCTCTTTGCAATCACACGACTCGTGATTCCAATTTGTTCCACATTGCGGACACAGTCCTTTGCAGTTCTCTCTGCACAGCAACTTCAACGGGACCGATAGCAGCACCATCTCTCGGATGTCCTTGGTTAGATCCAGAGAAACGGTATCTGGCGCGATAACATGAACCTCATCAGGTGGATACTTATCAGCTTCAAGCTCATCATAAACGAAGAACATGTTGAAATGAGCTGTCAATGGCTGTTCAAATTCATCGAGAGAGCGATCACATTCGAAATGTGCCGATGTCCGGATATCAACGGTCAGGTAAAGTTGGCGAGAGGTTTTGTCAAGATGTGCATCAACCTCAACCGGTTTGTTAAAATTGTTCTCAAGACCTATCGCTGAGGGATCGGCTGAGAAGCGATAATCATGCAGACCGTTGGAGAGCCCGGATATGCGAATTTTAAGTTCTTCATTCTTTTTCTCGGGTTTCATATCCAGCTCCACCCCTACTTATTCGCTTAAAATCAATCCATTTTCATTAAAAACATCAATAATATAGAAAATAATGGAGCGAGAGTCAAGGAAACGACCTTACCCTCGAGGATCGAGAGGCACAGACTAAATTCCAAATCTGTTCAACAGATAATTCAACTTTCCTCTCCACCCGAGTTGGTACCCAAACTTGCCAGCTGTCCCGCGGCCTTCGTGGTGAATATAGTCTTCGATCGGAAAGTGAAGAAGCACAAATCCGCGCTGCACGGCGGCTTTCATATTCTCAAGACAGGTGGTCCCGTGCTTCTGGAATTTGGGGAGAGTCAGGTAGTATTCGCGCCGCACCATCATGCACATTGGACGGATATAAGGGATGGCGTTTGCGCTTTCCTCCACATCGAAGCCTCGTCTGTTCATAAAAATGCGCTTCCCAATGATGTAGCTCTCCCCATACTGACTGAGGAGGGCTGTCATCGCTTCAATAAAACCGCCATCCCTAACTTCACAGTCCGAATCAAGCAAGAGAATGTTCGGTGATGCAAGCTGATGCAATGCTTGATCCATGGCGGGACCATGATGGATGTTCCGATCGTTGAAAAGAACTGTAGTATGCTCAGGGATTTCTTCCTGAAGCTTCTTTACCTTAGATATACTCTCACCGTGGGAGCCGTTATCGATCAGCAGCAGCGGCACCGTCGGATAGAATCGGCGGAATGAACGCGCTTCCCCCCTCCGTCAGATCAGGTGTGCGATAATTGATGATTACCGCCCTTACAGATAGATTCTATGCCATGTTCATACTTTGGCCGATCCCATGGACGCGTAAGCGTCGCTTCCAGAGTATCAGCCAAGAAATCTTCCCACAATGGAGCTATACTTCCACTGGTCTGTCGATGGTCTCTACCGTGAGCTTCTCTAGCAGCTCTTTCTCAACATGGTTCACAGTCTCCGCTAGCGCGTCGACGAATTTCTTGAAGTCCTCTTTGTAGAGAAAGAGTTTGTGCTTTTCATACTTCTCCTCGCTCACGCGGCGACTCTCCGTAATGATGACATAAAAATCCTTGGCGGACTTCGTCGCCTTCACGTCGAAGAAATAGGTCCGTTTACCGGCGCGGATTCTCCGAGAGAAAATGTTTTCCTGAACTGTATCAATAGTGTCCATAGGCAGTTCTTCCTTCGTAAAAGTGGATTGTGGATTAGAATTACGCGAAACTTATATTCATATAAACGATGTCGTAATCAAGGGCGCGATCACCGTCGCACAACGGCAACCTTCCCTGTGGCAACTTTACTCCCATCCTCTGAAAACGCAACTACCAGATAGACGGCAGTTGCGACGAGATCACCTTTTTCATTCCTACCATCCCAGAAGCCGACTCTTCCACCCGGCGTTCGAATCTCTTTCACGAGATTCCCATCAATCGATAGGATCTTCAGCGACGATCCGGCAACCAATCCGCTGACGCTCAATGGGACTAAGGAGGGAAGATAATATGGGTTCGGAGCAAATGTGAGCCCATTGAACGATCGATTTGGCGTCACCGAAGAAGTTGTGACACTAGAAAGACCTTTCTCAGTCCCGAAATAGACTGTGCCGTTACTGTGGTTAATGGCAATAGAGGCAACATCATCATCAAGCAATTTCCCTGCGGTGTTCCCCACAGTATACTGGTCAAGGATGGATGTTCCGTCGGAGGAGAGCACGAAGACACCTTGTTTGGTCGCCACCCATTTATTGTTCAGCGCGTCAACCACGATTTCTTGGATAATTTGGTCTCGCAGTGGATGATATGATGCAATCTGACTACGGGGACTTCGCGGATTGAGGATAATGGAGATCCCTTGCTCAGAACCAACCCACACGTCGCCATCATGATCGACCGCGACTGACTTGACCTGATTGCTTGTTAATCCATCTGACGCAGTGAGTTTCCCCCAACCGTTGACCGTACCTGGTAGAGCAAAACGCTCATTATAGTAAAAAAAACCGATCGGCGGCTCAGGCTCGAACCGACTGGAGTTGGCAAACCATTTGGTTCCGTAGTTATCAATAACCACATCGGTGAAAACATTTGCCGGATTTCTCATCGGTAACCCAACAACATAACGCAATGATGAATCCGAATAAAATTTGGTGAGTGCCGTGTCGCCGAGACCTGTACGGTTCGTTATCCAGGTGACACCATCCTGGTCAGTCGCAATGCCGCCCACAACGATGAATGGATCACCTTGAGCTGCAGTCGGCGGCAAGCCATTGGTGGTATTGAAGACTCTGCGAACCGTTCCGCCATCATCCAGCAGTGCGATACCACTACCCCAACTGCTCACCCACTTCGCATTGTCTTTCCCGATGCTGACCTTGTAATAATCATTGGATCTCAAGCGCGCATCTTGGGCGACAGTGTATGACCTCCATACGTTTCCGTCAACACTCATGAAACCATCGCCGTTAGATCTCCCTGTACCCGACCACAGTACACCTCGTTGGTCAACAGCGATGCTAACAAATTTGTTGGATGGAGGGCCGGGAGGAGCTTTTGAAACCAACGCTGTCTCAGCGTAAATCATGATGCCATGCGCCTGAGTTCCGATCGCTACACCACCCTTGATTGAAATTGAAGTGAGAGCTGAAGGAGGGGTGAGCGAGGAAAGGCGAACGAGATCAGTGTCGAGAATAGCTCCAAGTTCAGAAGATGTAACGAAAGCCACCGTAGGTGGTATCACGGTAGCACAGAGAAGACAACCGGGATCATAGGATATGTCTTCGATATTCAACCCTAAAGTCCCTGAGACACTGTTCCAGACTGATCCAGAATAATAGACAACTCCCGCGGATGTTCCAACGTAAAGAATATCATTTAGGACTTCGATGCCCGTGATGTTACTCGACGGTAATCCTCGCGCTGTCGTGTACACTTGCCACGATTCGGGCGCAGAAGGATTGGGATTGATGATCGGAGTCGACGCAAGACCGTTGCGCGTTCCGACCCAGAGGGTCCCATTGAAGATTTTCAATGCGGTAATACTTCCAGTGAACTGGTTCAGTCCAGAACCGAAGCGCGAGTAGGTCGCGATGAACTCTTGCTTAGAGACGGAGTACAACGATACACCGATCTCGGAGAGAATGAACAGCGTATCACCGACAGCCTGTAATCCGTTGATGCGTTTGTTAGGATCAGTGCGAAGAGCAATATCTGCAATGTACTCCCATGTTTTTGTGTTGGGGTGATA
The DNA here is from genome assembly GCA_016178625.1 of Ignavibacteria bacterium. GTDB lineage: Bacteria > Bacteroidota > Ignavibacteria > UBA10030 > SZUA-254 > JACOSX01. The sequence goes on along the minus strand of JACOSX010000034.1, from coordinate 11,702 downwards.
ACGGTGAATAAAACCGTTTGCTGCACCGATCCAGATTGTTCCCCGGCTATCTGTTGTAATGGCCGTGAGGTCGTTTGTTCGTAAGCCATCAGAGGTGGTATATTCTGAAAAGGTACTGTCGGTAAATCGATAGGAGAACATCCCGCCACTCGTTGCAACCCAAACGACTCCCTCAGTGTCTGCGGCAAGATCGCGCACGTCGCGCTTCGCGGTGTACGTCTTCCACTCACCGACACCTGCCGAAGCACTCATTCCCCCTAAACTCATCAACACCATCACCCAGCACACACGCACTACATTCTACCTCGTCGTCACGACATTATTTTTCCTTGGAAGAGATCTTTTTCTGAAGATCGGCAAGCTCAATTGCTGCCATCGCGGCTTCCCATCCCTTATTGCCGCCCTTAGCACCTGCACGTTCAATTGCCTGCTCCAGTGAATCGGTAGTCAGCACGCCAAAGATTACTGGCTTCCGTGATTCTAGCGCCACACGACCCACACCCACACTGACAGCGTTGGCAATGTAATCGAAATGGGGAGTGTCGCCTCGAATAATGCACCCGAGACAAATCACAGCGTCATATTTGCTGGACGCGACAAGCGTCTGGGCAATTTGCGGGATCTCAAATGCACCGGGGCACTTTACGACATCGATCAATTTCTCCTGCGCTCCGTGTCTTCGTAGACAGTCAAGCGCTCCGTCCAGCAGTCGTTTCGTGATAAAATCATTGAACCGACTCACTACAATACCAAAGCTATACGGAGCTGCGGAGAGCTGTCCTTCTACCATATTCACCATAGAGAATATATGTTCACTGAAGCTTAGGAGATTAACCGGGGTACTTAGTTGGAGAACAGCCGACGTCGCATGATGTCAACGGTAGAAACAGGAATACCGATCGATCCGAGAAGATGTTCATCCCCCTTCTGACCGCCGTGAAAATCCGAACCGCCGCTTTCAAGCAGGCAGTATTCGTTCACAATGCCGCGATAATACCGCACAAGATCGGGTGTGTGACTGGGATGAACGACCTCAATGCCATCAACCCCAGCTTTAATAGTCTGGAAAAGTAATGTATCACTCACCGAATGGCCGGGATGAGCAAGGAACGACAGACCTCCCGCCTGATTAATGATCCGTACGATTTCTTCCGGCGAACATTCTGCTTTTTTTTCGAACGCAGGGCGCCCATTGCCGATATATTTACTAAAGGCTTGATGATACGATTGGGCATGACCTTCATTGACGAGAGCATTGGCGATGTGGGGTCGACCGACGGAATCGCCGGTTGTATTTGCGAGAACGGATTCCATCTTCAGAGGAATATTCATCTGGTTAAGCTTATTGACAATGCGCTCAGCTCGCTTGAGGCGTTCCCCACGGGATTCCGCCAAAAAATCGAGAAACAGTTTGTTGTGAAAATCCATGAAGTATCCAAGGATGTGGATTTCGGCTCCGTTGAGTGTTGCGCTAAGTTCCGTTCCTGGGATGATTTCAATAGCGAATTCCTTTGAGATCTCCTGCGCTTCATCAAGAGCGCTGACGCTGTCATGGTCCGTGATACTGATGATGCTTAATCCGACACTTTTCGCCTTCTTGACTAACTCGTATGGCGAGAGGGCACCGTCCGAGTATGATGTATGCATATGCAGATCTGCTTTTCCGTCCACACACTCCCCCAAAGTTTCTGTAACCCAGCGGTTCTCTGCCGGATCTTCGTGCCCGTTAGATGAATAAGCTCTTAAACTTTTCGTAATCGTTGATGATAAGTTTATTTCCCCGTAATTCGAGGTGACTTTTCTTGATGAACATGTGCACAACTCGAGAGATTGTTTCGCGTGACGTGCCCGCCATGTTTGCCAGATCTTGCTGGAGCGGCAATTCATCGATCTCCACGCGTCCCTTTCGGATGGTTCCGATATCATCCGCAAGCTGGAGGATGACATTCGCGACCCTTCCCGCAGCGTCTTTCAACGAAAGGCTTTTAATTTGCGAGTCTGCCTTGCGGAGACGCATCGTTAGCTCTTTCAGCAGCGAGATCGCGACTGATGGGACATCTTGCATCAACTTCAAGAAGTCTCTCCGGTGAATCATGAATAACTCTGCCTTCGTAATCGCCACAACACTCGCTGAGCGCGCCAATCCATCGAGGATCGACATCTCTCCAAAAAAATCGTTCTCGCCCAGGATCGATAAGATGACCTCGCGGCCGTCATCATCTGTGCGGACGATCTTGACCTTGCCAGAAATGATCACGAAGAGCGCAGCACCCGTTTCCTCCTCCAGAAGAATGATACTTCCTTTCTTATACTTTTTCCGCACACCAACACGAACGATTTTGGTAAGCTCGTTTGCCTCAATATCGCTGAAAAATGGGACATTGCGAATAAATTCCATCGCTTCGCCGAGATCAGTAGGTAGTGGCTGACGAGGGGAAATGTTAGGAAGGTTCATAACGGCATCCGATGTAATGTCAATGAGTAACAGCCAGTCTTATTGTTCAAAATAATTTGCACTTAATATAGTTCTCATGTCACTGAAAGTCAAGTCTTTGTATGAGATTTTGACCAATTTAGTGCGAGAGAAGCAAATAGGTGAGCACCAGTAGGCTGATTTCGCTTGCCGCGAGCGAAATTCCCGAGACAACATCATACCGATGAACTTGATCAAGCGTTCCCGGATCGTATGTCCGACGATACTCATCGTAATATCCGTCAGCTTTGATTTTGAAGTACGCCGCGGCAACACCACTAAGCACTGTTGCACCAGTCGTGATATAGATCGGTACGGGATTCTTCGATTGATCGAACGACAGGTAATCAGACGATTTATCCCGCGAGAACCCTCGGAGAGGTTTCAGGATAACATGAACTTCCCGCGGATCACCCGACAAGGGAATGGTTGTCTCTTCAAATCCATCTTTAGAGAGCGAAACGAAATTCTGCTGTACGTACCCTGTGAAATAAAGGGGTGTTACGCCAATAATCGAATCATGAAATCGTACGGTTGCTCCATAAGGTTCGGAAGTGATGTGGTAGAAATACGGAAAATGGACTGTGCGCTCAAAATGTTCCGTCGGGTGAACGGTGACCGTCTCGATCAGCGCAGAATACTGCCACTGTTTGCTTTCAGGATGGATGAAGCGCAGTACGTGAACTCCTTCCGAGATTGCGGTGCCGTTAAGCGGAGCTACACCAAGCAGGATGGTATCTAACACGACCTGGACCCCGGCAAGATCACAGTGTACAGTGAGAGATCCATTGTCTTCTTGTAGTGAATCACGCGACATGGATCGCGAATCTTCTGTAGAGGCGGTAACACACCGCGAATCAGAAAGAATCGCGAGGAGAACTATGAAGATGGAAATGCCTTTCATCGCGCGCCTGAGTGTGTGAATGCAATCACTGATCGATCTTCAGCGAGAACGAAGAGATAATTTTTTGAGATTATCGGCATCGTCTTGATCCGTCCTTCCGTCCTGAATTGCCAGAGCACGTCACCAGTTTCTCCCTGGAGCGCGTACAGCACTTTATCGATGCATCCGACGTATACGACGTTGCCTGAAATGAGGGGTGGACTGTTGATGACGCCGTTCGTGTTCACTTTCCAGATAATGGTTCCGTTTTCTGCGTCCAAGCAGTAGATGGTTCTCCCTACCGTACCCACGTACACCCGATTGTGGTCAACTGCCTGAGAGGAATAAATCTTCGCACCGAGCGGTTGTGCCCATAGTTGTTTGCCTGTCGAAACATCAAGTGCGTAGAGGGTACTGTCAAGTGAACCAATAAAGACCTTTCCCCGGGAGATCGAAGGCGATGCAACGACACTCTTACGAGTGTTGATGCTCCACCGTAATTTTCCATCGTTTGCACCGACAGCGTATACCGACCCATTGTCGCAACCGAATACGATAAGGGTGCTGTCGCTGGCAGGTGATGAGTGGATGATCCGTGTGCGAACGTGGGATGGAAGCTCGTACGTCCAGGCTATCATACCGTCATTCTTTTCAAGACACACGAGTTTCCCTGTGAGGGTCGTGACGTAAAGTCGTTTGTCTAATATCAGAGGGGACGATTCCACGTCACCGATTTTCGCTTTCCATTTGATTGAGGCAAACCGCAAATTATACGCAATGACGCTCTCCTCATCATGCGCAAGTACAACATAGAGGAGATCACGATCCAGCACTGGCGTTCCGACAATTGCTGAGCCGAAGTCAAATACTCCTGCGCCTTTGCCGTCACTGATGCGAACGGCGTGGACCTCTCCTTGCAAATTTCCTACAAAAAGGAAGCTGTCAGCCGCAACAGCGGAAGATGGCCCGAATCCTGCGGAAGCATCATACTCCCACGCCATGGAAAGCGGTGGCTGCAGCACTTCGTGTGCGAGGTTGAGCCTGCCGGCATTTCCGCCATACATGACCCAATCAGTTGGTCGGCTCGATAGGGATTGCTGAAGACGGATATAACTGCAGCCGATTCCGCCGAGCATGAGGATAATCATCGCGAAGAGTGAACATCGTCTCATCAGAAATCCCACCCAAAGAAAAATTGATGGAACAATCCCTGTTGAATGGTTGTGAAATTGTCTTCGATACGCTTCCCCAGGTCATAGCGCAACACCAGTACGCCGCCGAGGTTGAGGCGCATGCCAAGTCCAACGCTCCCCCGCGTTTGATCGTATTGATCATCCCATGCATTCCCCGCGTCGAAGAACAACGCGCCTCGGATGCCGACAAGTGTCAATCCGCCGAACGGAAACCTGATCGCAAGCTGATCGAGGAACGGAAAGCGAAGCTCATGACTGGTCAACCATAACTTTTTCCCCCGCAACGACCACCGCGGGTATCCTCGAAGATCCCAACTTCCCCCCATGAAGAACCGCCGCGCTTCTCTTCCATCGTTATAGAATAACCAGAACCGCGTAGCGTACGCGGAACGCTGTGCAATCCGGAAGTAATGGCGGTAATCGAGAATGATCGAATAGTAATTTGCATTCGAGAATTGGATGTCGGTTGTGTACGCAAGTGTAATGTTGAACCTGTTCCCGTCGAGCGGACCGCTCGGTCCCCAGAGAGAATTGTCGTGGGTAAATGAAATAGAGTTCGAGAGAAACAGAGCCCGTCGAGCATGATCGAGATTATTCGCACCCGGAGAATCGAAGAACACCGCCTCCGATGCATCTTTCTCGGAATTACTGATGCTTGTGAGGACACCGATCCTCCTGAACTTTGAGATCGGATAACTCAAGGTGAAGTAGCCACCAAACACTCGTTCGAAGAAAAAGAGATCGGGATCGGTCAAGTCGTATCGCCTACCACTGAAGCGGTAGATTCCATACGCGTAGTTGGTACGCTGTTGCAGCGAAAGGCGTGAGATGGCGATGTTAAAACTGGAAAGCAATTCATCCGAGCTTTGCGCGGAGTTATACAATAGAAAATTGTACTGCTCATTCCCGAGCAGATCGCTTAACGCGAGGAACGCACCACCGGCGGTTCCAAAGACCGGATCGGTGGCAATTTGGCTCTGCGCTATATCGAGGCTGTACTCACCCGTGTACCGGAGAGGTTTCACCTCCTGCGTACCTGCGATCGATTGAGGCTTCCACGGCTTCTCTGTCACCAGGATGTTTATGGGCCGAACAATGTTCGACGAGTCATATACAGCATAGACATTTTCCACTGATCGAATCTGGAAGCTGAAATTCTCGAAGGCAACAAACACCATATCGCTATCTGCCCACGTCGGGTCAAACGCGGCGGTCGTGAATTGTGTAATCTTCCGCATCTCCTTCGAGAACCCGAGACTATCAAATTTCATCATCCACACGTTGCGCGCGCCACCGATGTCGGACGTAAACATCAGTGCTCGGCCGTCCGGAGAATACCGCGGCGAGTAGTAACTTTCGTTGCCGTAGGTGAGATACGAGATCTCGCCTGTCGTACCATCATACACGAACAAGTTGTGAACTCCCCGCTCACCATACGGGGTGCGATCCGAGCTGAAGACAATCTGCCTGCCGGAAGGCGACCACTCCGGATCGCGCTCATCATAGACGTCGTTGGTCAAACGTGTCAAGGTGGTCTTGTCGAGATCCCAGATGTACAGATCGTTGTTGCCTGATTTATCGACTGCGGTAAAGACGATTCGTTTTCCATCAGGTGACCACGAGGGCGAACCGAGCACAACGAGGTCTTTGAAGCGCAGCGTCTCGACGATGCGATTGTTCTTCAGATCGTAGAGATGAAGCGCGTCGTTCTCGCCACTCTTGGTGACGAACGCGAGAATACCGCTCGGTGAAATATCAAGCTTGCTCTGAAAGAGATGGAAGGCTTCAAACTCATCCGTCTTCTCACCTTCAATCACCGTCTCCGGCTTTTCCTTCGGCATCCCATACGGCACATGAAAGATGCTTGTGTACCCGGTGTGGTTACCGATAAAATAGATCTCCTTCTTGTCGCCATTCTTATAAACCACCGGTTTCGAATTAAACCCTTCAGAGATTATCTGCTGGGAGACCGCGCTCGGCTGATCAGATGATGCAAGCAACGGATAATATTTTTTCTTCAGAGCGTAGGTCCACTCGTCGTCGAAGTCCTTGAACCTGCGATCGATGGTGAGCTTGAAGATATCGTCGAAGGAGCTAGACTTCCAGAAGTTCTCCATGAGCAAGAGGATTTTTTCTTCACCATGTCGCTCTCCGATGAACTGCAGGATGTTTTGTCCCTCCTTGTACATCAAGAATGATCCAAAGATCTGATCGATATCACTCAACGGTACAAGGTAGCCACTGACGACAGCATCGCGCAGCACCATTTCGGCTTGAATGTCCCAGTCATTCGACCAGTACTCCGCAAGTCCCTCCACGAACCAGAGCGGCGGCAGATGATCCTGTGCCATGCGGTGATCCAGCAGCACGCGATTAATCTTGCTGTGCATAAAGACATGCACCAGCTCGTGCCGGATAACGTGGCGGAAATCCCACATCGAGCCGTTGTACGGAATGACGACACGACCTTTGAGGAACTCAAAGAACCCGCCGACACCTTCGGGGATGAAGCCGGGTGTTGTATTTGTTTGCTGGAAGTGAAGATGCGAGCTATAAAAGATCAGCGGGACGCGGTTGGTGACGTTGTGGTTGAACTTCTGCTCAAGCGCTTTGTAGCTCTCCTCAGCGAAGAATGCACCGCGCTCAGCGAGGTCTTGCATCTCAGGATAATAATAGATATCGAAGTGCTCGGTCTTGAGCACGTGCCAGTCGAAATCGGTGTACTGGACTTTGTTCCGACCGAAGTAGAAAAACTGCGCGGAGGCGGAGGTCAGGAAGAGGAAAAAGAGACAGCAATATAAAGCGGCTTTTCTGAGCATGGGGTCATAATAAACAACATGCGGTTCAAGTTTCTGGTTTCACGTAGTAAATGTGGTACTATTGTACTTAATGATACAAATAGCTACTCGTCGTCATCTTCTATTTTTATGCGTTTTCTAATGGCAAACTCTATCGCATCGAACCAACTGATGTAATCACCGAGTGATTCTTCAACAAGAGCGATTTCTTTTTCCGTGAGTTCTCTGTCAAGAATTTGCCGCGCGACTTCTTGAATATCTTCAACATTGAGTGAGTACACGATTCTTTCTGTGTCTATCATATGTTACCTCTCTCTAAATCCTTTCTGAAGAATGAAAAATATGCTTCCGATGCCACAGAATCGCATTAACGTGTGGATATACGTTGGGTTGTTTTGGTAAGATTATCTTTACATCGTTTTTCAATATATTTTTTAAAACTTCATAGTTTCCCATTCTCCCCTCACTAACAGGTAAAGAATTAATTTTTGGTGCAACTTCTATGGTGAAGTTAGTTCGGAGAGCAAACCAACCCACATCAAATGCCCAATGATGGAAACGGCACAGAGAAAGTCCGTTCCAAACGTCGTCCTTGCCATAGTGACGATGGGGTACGATATGGGCAGCTTCGACTTCCCAATATAAAGAATCGGGTGAATTAATTTTCATTCCACAAGCTGCGCATCTGAAATCATAGGCTTCAATGACAGCTTGGCGAAAGCCTCTTTCTCTTAATATAGAATTCCTCGTCACCTTTACAGTCTTCTTTTGATTATCAAATGGATTATAACTTTTTGGTCGTCGTGTGTCAGTTAATTTCTTTATGACTCTTTGAACTTCAAAAGATTTTGTCGGTAAGAATTCTTTTTGTGTATTTGGAATACGTAAAAGCTTTAGTGCTTCATCAAAACCTTTCTCCGTGAGCATCCATTCTCTTTTCTTGGTGAGTTGTAGTGTTGACGTTGGTCTCGAAACTAATTTTTCATTTGCTAAGGAATCGGCTGCACGAAACAAAAGACGATGCCAAAGGAAAGATTTCTTAACTCTATTTTCTTTACGATAAATTGTTTGTAGAAACGCCGCTCTCTGCTTCTCATTGAGCCTGAATTCATTTGCAATTTCATCGACAATTTCTTGTCTCGGACCAAATTCTTTTATAATGCCATTATGTTTAAATAAGGTTACCAGTAATGCCTTTTCAACATCCTTCCGAGGAGGCATTCTCAAGTCTTTAAGCATTTCGCCTTCGTAACTCATCTTTTTTTGCCTTGTATAAATTTTATCTTTAATTGTGTTCTTTCCTCAATATAATTTTTTCTCCCTCCGCGTATCTGCGATGAAAAAAACTTCTACCTAAAACCCAACACCTTTCACCTTCTATCCTCACGCCTTCGCCAGCTCATTCTTGAGATAATCTATTACCTTCACCGGTGTCGGATCAACGCCGTTCAGGATGGCGAGATAGAAGCTCACCCAATCTCCAAGATAAATCAGCGAGAACATCCGCGCAAGGAGCGACTTACCTTCGCTCTGCACTTCAATTACCTTCGCGGCATACTGATCGACAATTTCCCTCGTAATGTTCATTCGCACCTGGACCCGCGGGTGATCTCCTTTATCGCGCAAAAAGATGACAACCATATCCTGCATGATGCGCCGCAGCACCTTCCACCCGACAAGCTCGTTGTGGCTCATCTCCGGCAACACGTGCCCGAACGCGAGTACCTTGGCGTTCTCGGCAAGCTGTCCGCGCCAGCGCGTGTTCACGACATCGAAGCGATCGGCAGACGAATAGATCACGGGCAATTTCGTATAGAGCTGCTTGGCAATCTCGAGTGCTTGATTCTGTTTGCTCAGCAGCGATGAATATACCTTGGATTTCTTTTTCAGCAACGAGAGCGTTTCCTTAATTTCCTTTTCCTTCGAGGAAACAAGCTTAAGCGCCGTGAGCGCAATCAGTGGGGAGAAGAACGAGTATCCGAGCGCCGCGCGGGGCGGGAGTCCTTTCGGAATAGTGATCAATGGCTGCTCGAACTTCGCCGCCATCAGCTCGGTCTCTCCGTTGGTGCTGATGCAGATGACCTGCGCGTTGCGCTTCGCAGCATCGGCGTGCGCGGCGATCGTTTCTTCGGTATTGCCGGAATAGCTCGAGACGATCACCAAACTCCGGTCATTCACGAACTCTGGCAAAAAATAATGTCGGTTGACAACGAACGGCACACGCAGCTCATCTGCAAGATAGGAGCGGAGCAGATCTCCTCCGATTGCAGAACCGCCCAGTCCGGTGATGACAATGTTTTCAGCTTCTCTTGCTGTGAGCGACGATGCGGCTGTCTTGCCAATGCGGACTGCGTCTTCAATCTGCTTTGGAAAATCGACAAGCAGCTTGCGCATATCGGACTTGTCATATTGTTGAATTGCGGATTCAGTCATAATTAATCGTTTGAGATAGTGAGATCGAGGTTCAGGATGATTTTGTCTTTCAACTGTTGTTATTGTCGAGTGGTATCTCCGGAAATGCTTTCCGGAAAACGGTACGAAGATAGAGTTCAATCTCCTCCCCTGTCGTCAAGCGCAGGGCTTCGGTCGCCACCCTTCGCATTTCGGAATAGTTCATCGAGCGGATGATTTTCTTGATCTCCGGAAGGACGGCAGGAACAACGCTCAGCTCGTCCATACCAAGTCCGATAAGCAGAGCGGTCGCCAGCGGATTGCCAGCCATCTCACCACAGATGCCGACCCAGATGCCTTCCTTGTGTCCGGCATTGATGACATGTTTCAGTGTCGTCAACACACTTGGCTCGAACTCCTGATAGAGTCCGGCAACCAGACTGTTGCCCCGATCGACGGCGATGAGGTATTGAATGAGGTCATTGGAACCGATGCTGAGGAAATCCACTTCGGCGGCAATTTGAGATGCAGTGAGCGCAGCGGCAGGGACTTCGATCATTACTCCGACCTGAATGTTATCATCGAAGTTCACCTGCTTCGCCCGGAGATCCGTCTTCGTCTTGAGGATGTATTCTTTCGCTTTTCGCACTTCGCCGATGGTGGATATCATCGGGAACATGATGGCAAGATTTTTTCGAGTGCTTGCGCGCAACATCGCGCGCAGTTGGTTCATGAACAGATCAGGGCGATCAAAACACACTCGGATACCGCGCCAGCCGAGGAACGGATTAGCTTCTTCTGCCATCCCAGGAGCAATCTTATCCCCACCGATATCGAACGTGCGCATGATGACACGGTTCGGGTAAATGCGATCGACAACGCGTTTATATTCCTGATACTGCTCTTCCTCCGATGGAAAGTCGTCGCGCCCGATAAGCAAGCTCTCAGTTCGGTACAGTCCCACGCCTTGTGAGCCTTGTACGACAACGTACTCCAGCTCTTCCGGCAACTCGATGTTCGCTGAAAGTTCAACGCTGTGCTTATCCAGCGTCTCCGCGGGCAATTCTTTGAGCAGCGCGAGTTGTGCTTCAAAGGTCAATAACCGCTCATGCTTCTGCTCGAATTCTTCGATCCGCTCCTGTGTAGGGTGAACAACGATGGTGCCGCTATAGCCATCAATAATGAGCATGTCCCCGGTTTCCACTTCGCGGCTGACATCGCCGAGACCGACAACTGCCGGTATTTTCAGAGAGCGTGAAAAGAGCGCGGCATGAGAAGTAACTCCGCCCATATCGGTCGCGTAGCCGAGCACGTGATTTCTGCTGAGGATCATCGTGTCGGCTGGGGTGAGTGTGTGGGCAACAATGATGACAGAGCCTTCGAGCTTGGAGATGAGTTTCTCTTGCAGGAGGTTTCGTATGATGCGATTCTTGAGATCCTCCATGTCGTGTGCGCGCTCGTGCATGTATTCGTCATGTGCCCTGAGCATAAGGCTCGCGTATTTCCCAATCTCATCGCTGACAATGAACTCAGCATTTTTCTTTTCCTGTCGGATACGCTTTCTAATCGTGTCGATCAGCACGTCATCATGCAGCACCATGATCTGCGCCTCGAAGATCTTCGCTTTCGCGTCGCCCACCTTCTGCTGGGCGAACACGAGAATCTTATCCAATTCTTTGGAGGACTTTTCCAATGCCCGGATTACGCGGTCAAATTCGAGAGCCACTTCGCCATCGCTCAACGAACGCTCCTCGACACGCGGGATGTCCTGAGAGAACAGGTGCGCTGATCCTATGGCGATCCCCGGAGAAGCGGGAACACCTTTCAGAATTTTTTCTCTGCGTAGCGGTTGATCGGACTTCATGAGCTATTCATCGAACCCGCGTTCGAACAAATCGACCACTGCCTGCAAGGCATCGCTTTCGTCCACCCCTTCGAATCTCAAGAGAAGCGTCGAACCTTGC
>JACOSX010000174.1 GCA_016178625.1 Ignavibacteria bacterium | reverse complement strand
GGTTCTCCTTGAGAAGCGCGGCTCGAAATTGTTTGAGTGAAGCATTCAAGACCTCCAATCCCCCGCGGTTGAATTGAACAAGAGAAGATTCTCCCTTCACCAGGTGAAGCGAGGCGCGCTTCTTCGTGCTCGCTTCGGTCATGAGGAGCGTACCGCCTGGAAAATCAAACGCAGCAAGGTTGATTTTTCCGCCAACCTTTGCCCCGCGCGGTTTCCAGTGGAACCTGCCAGCGATCATCAAGTGGAAGACAAGGAACAACTCACTCTCGAGTTCCCAGACAATCTGCTTGCCGATGCGGCGAAGACCGAAGACCTTTTTCTTCTCTGCTTCCTCGATAGGGGGATCAAAGGTACGAACAAGAAATGGACTGGCTATGCGAATCTTTTCAAGCGGGGTGCCGATAATCCGCCCCTCGAGAGCTTCGGTGTAGATGGTGATGTCGGGGAGTTCGGGCATGGGGATAAGAATACAAAAGCCTCGCCTGAGATTCAAATCCTAAAGGACTTGCTAACCTTGCGAAGGTTTGAAACCTTCGCAAGGTTCGTTCCATTCAGCTTCCCCGTTGACCGCCTCTTCGCAACACTCCGCTTCCGCGGTTACCACCGTCTCCGCGAAATTGTCGGCTGCCGCTCATACCATCCCTTCCTGGTTTTGTGGCACTGTGAAACGGATCATCCGGTTTCAGTATTCTCACACGGAGAGGTTTTCCCTGCATTTCTTTTCCCCTCAACGCATCAACTGATGCACGTGCCTCATGCTTGACAGGCATTTCGACGATGCCATACCCTTCCGGGGCTCCCGTTTTCTTATCCTTTCCGATCTTCGCAGAAAGGACAGTACCAAATTCTTCAAACATGGATTTCAATTCTGTGTCAGTGAATTCTGGCGGTATATTGACTACAAGGATTTGCATACATGTACCTGTGATGAGAGAATTGACACAGTGAATTGTGTTACATAAAATTTACGGAAATTTTTGACCAGACACTAATACTTCCGGTAGGGACTCATTAGTGAGATAATTTGCTTTTGCGAACGAATACGATCATGGAATGCGGATCGTGATGTCGGGGAGTTCGGGCATGGGAAGAGAATATAGTCAATCACCGGAAAAAGGAAAAGTCCCGGTTGAGATTCAAACGAAGTTTGCTAGCCTTGCGAAGGTTCTGAACCTTCGCAAGGTTCAGACGAAGCTCTGACGGTAGGACAGGATTCAGTCCTTTCGACATCGGACAGATTGTGAAATCTGTCCTACCAGAGTTAAAAATAAAGAATCCCGAAGTGAATCGAGATTTGAGGGTTTGACGAAGGGTTGGGGAATTCTTATATTGGAATCGATCAAGATTACAGAGTTATACGATAGCAACAGAAGTTATTATGCATGATGCGGTACATGAAGGAGTGTTTGGGTGTTATGCAGATCAATATAAACAGGGTTAGGCCACCCCCCAGCTCATGTTTGAAGAATTCGTTATAGCAATTTCAGTCACGGTTATCGGAGGAATCACTCTGAAGGCTTTCAACTCAAAGACACAATTCAAAAGAGCATTACCGTACGCCTTCGTTTTGTCGATCGGATTCGCAGTCGGAGTTTTCATTTGGAATACTGCGATCTCAATCTGCATCTCAGAATTCACAGCAACTCACGGCGGTGACGAGACCTTCCTGATGGAGTCTTTTCGGCCACATATGATTTCCAATTATTGGTACGTACTCACGGTCTGTGCTGTAGTCATGTTGTTTTTTCTTAACCACATTTCGCGGGCATCCAAACCGTAAAGGTTGGCGACGGGCTAACCCGTCGTTCAAGCTGACATGCAAACCGCCGACGCTCTTAGATTCGAGTGTCGTGTGTTTAACTTACAACATGTGTTACGATGCAGCATTTTAAATTTGATCTTTTACTCTCACGCGCTGGAGCTCAAACCGCAGCTTAGCTCCAGTCCGTTAGGGTGGCCAGATTGAAACGTCGTGTGGGCAGTAGAGCGGTCAAGGTAATTGCCTGAAGGGAGTGTATGAACTGACCCCTTTGCGCCGGACGGTAAGAATGGTTAAGTTGGGCGGAAAGGAGAAT